>CALKIP010000014.1 GCA_937995995.1 uncultured bacterium | reverse complement strand
TCAGACTCCCGTCCTGATACCACTTGATCTGGTTCAGCCCGTCCAGCACCCGGTCGGTCGGCTCCAACTCCACCGTGTATTCCCGGTAGTGGGGCTTCTTGTCCTTGGCCGGGTCGAACCGCTGAATGCGGAATGTCGCTTTCATTTAGTACACGCGCTCCTTCGGCTCGAACTTCGTGATGACCACGGGCTTGTAGCGGAGCTCAATGCCACCGTCCTCGGTGCGGTAGGCGAGGGTGTGCTTGAGCCACTCCTCGTCGTTGCGCTCCGGGTAGTCCTCACGCGAGTGCGCGCCCCGGCTCTCGGTCCGGTTCAGCGCGCTCACGGCGGTGACCTCCGCGACGTCCAGCAGGTTGCCGAGCTCCCACGCCTCGAGCAGCTCGGTGTTGAACACCTTGCCCTTGTCCTGGACCCGGACCCGCTGGTAGCGCTCCTTGAGCTCGCGGACCTTCTCGACCGCGGCCTTCAGGCCCTGCTCCTCCCGGAACACGCCGACATTGTCCATCATCGTGTGCTGGAGCTCGTCACGGATCGTCGCCACGACCTCGTCGCCAGTGGCGGAGAGCAGCCCATCGAACCGCTCCCGCGCGGCCTCGATCGCGTCGGTGGGGAGCGGTGGCAGATCCGCCTCCTGGCAGAATCGGGCCATGTCCCGACCCGCGCGGCGTCCGAATACCACGAGGTCGAGGAGCGAGTTGGTGCCGAGTCGGTTTGCGCCGTGCACGCTCACGCACGCACACTCGCCCGCCGCGTAGAGTCCGGGCAGGATCGTCTTCCAATCATCCAGGACGACACGCCCGTTCACGTCCGTCGGGATCCCACCCATCGCGTAGTGCGCGGTCGGCTGGATCGGGATCGGGTCGACCGCCGGGTCGACGCCGAGATAGGTCCGGCAGAAGTCGGCGATATCGGGCAGCTTCGTTTCGACGACTTCGCGGCCCAGATGTGTTGCATCCAGGTGGACGTAGCGCTGGCCGCCGATCCCCCGTCCCTCGCGGATCTCGAGATAGATCGCGCGCGACACCACGTCGCGGCTGGCCAGGTCCTTCATCGTGGGCGCATAGCGCTCCATGAAGCGCTCGCCATCATTGTTGCGCAGCACGCCGCCCTCGCCGCGCACGCCCTCCGTGATCAGGATGCCGAGCTTCGCGATTCCCGTCGGGTGGAACTGGAAGAACTCCATGTCCTCCAGCGGGATCCCGTTACGGAATGCGATGGCCGGACCATCGCCGGTGAAGGCATAGGCGTTCGAGGTGACCGAGAAGATCCGCCCGTGCCCACCCGTCGCGAAGAGCACCGACTTCGCGTGGAAGATGTGCAGCTCGCCCGTCGCGAGCTCGTAGGCGACGATGCCCGCACAACGCCCCTCGCTCATCACCAGATCCACGACCTGGTACTCGTCGTAGAAGGTGACGTCGTTCTTGATGCACTGCTGATAGAGCGTCTGCAGGATCATGTGCCCGGTGCGGTCGGCCGCGTAGCAGCTCCGCCGGACGGGACCTTCACCGAAGTGGTGAGAGTGGCCACCGAAGCGACGCTGGGCAATGCGACCATCCTCCGTTCGCGAGAACGGCAGGCCCATGTGCTCCAGCTCGATGATCACCTCGGGCGCCTCGCGGCACATCACCTCGATGGCATCCTGGTCACCCAGGTAATCACTGCCCTTGACCGTGTCGAAGGCATGCCACTCCGGGCTGTCCTCTTCCAGGTTGCCGAGCGCCGCGCCGATCCCACCCTGGGCTGCACCCGTGTGCGAGCGGGTCGGGTAGATTTTCGTCAACACCGCGGTCTTCACGTTGCCGGCACGCGTAAGGTGCAGAGCTGCCATCAGCCCTGCACCGCCGCCGCCGACCACCACCGCGTCGAAAGTGTGTACGTGCATTATGAAAGCGCCGCCTGCGCGGTTTCGAGGGTTGCCGGGTCGACCGAGAACGTGAACAGAATGTATGCGCCGATGCCGAGCAGGAGGACGTACGCCAGGAACGCGACCGATTTGACGGCGACCGACCAGCCGGGCCGGTGCACGTAGTCATCCACGATGTAGCGCAGTCCGTTCATCCCGTGCGTTAGCGCGAACAGCAGCAGGAAGAAGTCGAAGACCTTCCAAAGCGGATTCATCCACCTCTCTGCCACCAGCGCGTAGTCGATGTTGTCGACACCGATCGCGAAATGCATGTAGAAGAGGTGGAAGACCGCGATGACCAGCAGCACCAGCCCCGAGATCCTCATGAAGAGCCATGAGTAGAGCTCGAAGTTGCCGCGGGGCCCCCGGCCTCGCCGGTTCGCGAACGCCCGATTCAGGGTTCCGTTCATGTCAGTGTCCAACGAAGATCGGCAACAGGAATTGGTACGCTCCCCACAGGAAGATGGGGAGGAAGATCGCCGCCTCGACCCAGATCAGCTTCTTTTCATGGGGCCAGAGCTTGGGCCAGAAATCCTGGATGATGATCCGGAAGCCGTTCAGTGCGTGGAAGAGCAGACCGAACAGCAGGAAGACCGTCATGATTCGTCCCCACCACGCGTGGTACAGGACGAGCAGCGAATTGAAGATCTCAGGCCCGAAGGCCATGAGGAAGATGTCCACGATGTGGAGGGCGAGGAAGAGAAGAACGCCGAGCCCCGATGCACGGTGCAGGAGCCAGGCGATCATGCCCTCTCGGCCCCGATAGCGGAGCCCCTCCAGGATCGGCCTTCCTCGCCGGTACACAGTTCTGGTCGCCATTTGAGTTCTTAGAGTAGGGCCATGGTCTCGCGGACCGCGTCGGCGGAGGTTTGCAACGCCGCGCGCTCCTCGTCCGTCAACTCGACCTCGACGATCTTCTCCAGCCCGCCTCGGCCGAGCTTGCACGGCACGCCCAGGAAGAGGCCGTCGAGTCCGAACTCGCCTTCGAGCCATGCGGCGCACGGAAGGATGCGCTTCTTGTCCTTCACGATGGCCTCGGCCATCTGGACCGCAGCCGCGGCCGGCGCGTAGTACGCGCTACCGGTCTTGAGCAGGCCGACGATCTCGGCGCCGCCCTTGCGCGTCCGCTCGACGAGGGCGTCGATCCGGTCACGCGAAAGGAGCTGCGTCAGGGGAATCCCACTCACCGTCGTGTAGGAGATCAGCGGGACCATCGAATCGCCGTGGCCGCCGAGGACGAGCGCCTGAATATCCTCGACGCTCACATCCGCCTCCATCGCAATGAAGGAGCGGTAGCGCGCCGTATCCAACACGCCGGCCATGCCGATCACCCGCTCACGCGGGAATCCCGTCACGTCCTTGCAGACGTAGGCCATGACATCGAGCGGGTTCGAGACCATGATCACGATCGCATCGGGCGAGGCGTCGCGAATCTGCTCCGAGACCTGCCTGACGATGCCGGCGTTGGTCTTCAGCAGGTCCTCGCGACTCATCCCGGGCTTGCGGGCGATCCCGGCCGTCACGATGAACAGGTCGGAACCGGCAGCCGCCTCGTAGTCATTGGAGCCGATCACACGCGTATCGAACCCCTCGATCGGCGCCCACTCCCACTGATCGAGCGCCTTGCCCTGGGGTATGCCCTCCGCGATGTCCACCATCACGACCTCACGGGCCAGCTCCTTCTGAGCCAGAAGCTGCGCCGCCGTCGCCCCGACGTTTCCCGCACCGACAACCGTGATCTTGTTCGTCATCGCGCCTTGTCACACTCGAAAATACCGTTGTATTGAGTCCGTGCAGCGCCGGCAAAGTACGG
>CALKIP010000013.1 GCA_937995995.1 uncultured bacterium | reverse complement strand
CGATCCGGACGCGGAGCGGCCGCCCGTTATCGCTGGCCACCTCTTCGCCGTCTTCGAGCGGCCGCAGCGGGTCCTCTCCTGTGGCGGCTTCGCAGACCACACCGTCGCCCGATGCGACGATCCCCAGCGCCGCGAGCCCCGGCTCACCACCGAGCTCCAGCACGAGCCCTGCCGGCGCACCCGCGCGGGCGGCCCGGTTGGGAGCCGTGAGCGGCCGGGAACTCTCCACCGTCCGCAGCGACCACGACCACGTGCCTCCTAGCCCGACCTCAAGTGTCCGCTCCCGGTCCGATCGGTTCTCGATCTCGAACTCGTAGACCGCTCCGGGGAGCAGGAGATCCGCGCCCCCCGGCGCACAGAACGTCCCCTGGACGACGAGCCCCGGCTCCGGCTCGGCCCGGAAGCGCGGGATCCAGCGCTCGAGCCGCTCCCAGGTCAACGCATCGAGAGGGAGCGTACGATCGCCCTCGCGCAGCTCCGGCGCGAGGAGAGGTGGCGCGCCGGCCGGCTCCACACCCCGCGCCGACGCCCATTCGAGGAGGCCGAGCGCGCCGCGATGCAGGACGTTCAGTCGACGGATGCCTCCATCCACCCGCGAGAGGAACGGAACCGCAAGGTAGTGATTGCCCGTGACCTCCCACCTATCCCCCTGCCCGGCGACCTCCAACCCACCCGCCGCTCTCGCCACCATCGGCCTCTCCGAATCCCTGTTCCAGTCGTTACGGCCGGAAGTATGTGGGCACCCGGCACCAGCCGTCAAACCGGTCCGATCGCGGCCGCTCCGAACGCCTCACCGGGGGCGACTTTTAGCTTGACGGGTCAGGAATGGCGCGCCTATATTGCGCCGTAATCCACCCCGTTCGATCGCCAAGGTCGGTGAGCCTGTGGCGCACCAACCGTAGCGGGGCGACCCGAGCAACCATTCCCGTCTTCTTCCCGGACACCTCGAGTACCGCGAATGAATTCGCGTGTGAGATTGCTCGCGTCGAAAACGATTCGATCGACGCAGTCGATCGGGTCCGTGTCATGGCCCTACTTCACGAGGGGATCTTTCATGGGCGTCAAACTCCGGAGCAGCTTCCTGGCCGTACTCGCCTTCGCGTTGCTGGCGGCTCCCGCCGCGTGGGCGCAGACGGGCTCGGTCACCGGTCGCATTACCTCCGCCGACACGGGAACGCCGCTGGCGGGTGCCCAGGTCCAGGCGGTCGACGCCGCCGACCGGGTGGCCGCGAGCGCGATCACGGACAATGGAGGACAGTACCGGCTGACCAACCTCCAGGCCGGGACCTACGCACTCATCGTCTCCATGGTCGGGTACGAAACTCAACGCATCGATGGCGTACGCGTCGTCGCCGGCGGGACGAGCATGCAGGCCGTCGCCCTGGTCACGGCGGCCTTCGAGCTGAACCCGATCGTCGTCTCGGCCTCGAAGCGTCAGGAAAAGGCGATCGATGCCCCGGCCTCCGTCGCGGTGGTCGATATGCGCACCGTGGCCTCTCGCCCGACGACGACGCCCGTAGACCACCTGCGCAATGCACCCGGCGTCGATATCGCCACGCAGGGTGTGCAGGCTTCGAGCGTCGTCCTGCGCGGCTTCAACAACGTCTTCTCCGGTTCGCTGCACGCCCTGACCGACAACCGCATCGCCGGCGTGCCGTCGCTGCGGGTCAACGTGCTGCACTTCATCCCCTCGACGGATGACGACGTGGAGCGCATGGAGGTCGTCCTCGGCCCCGGCGCCGCGCTCTACGGCCCCAACACGGCCGACGGCGTGCTGCACGTCATCACCAAGTCGCCACTCGACTACCAGGGCACGAGCATGTCGCTCGCGGGCGGCAGCCAGAGCCTCTTCAACGGCAGCTTCCGCACCTCGCACCTCCTCGGCGACAACTTCGGGATCAAGCTCTCGGGGCAGTATCTGCAGGCGGAGGAGTGGGCGTACACGGACCCGGTCGAAGATACGGCTAGGGCCAACTTCACGGGGCCCAATGCCACTTTCTTCAAGAATGACCTGATGCGGGCGACCGGCATCGACGGCGCGGAGGCCGACCGGCGCATCGCCCGCATCGGCCATCGCGATTTCGATGTCCAGCGCTGGGGCGCCGACCTGCGGGCCGACTGGCGCGTGAACGACGACTTCACCACGATCCTCGCCGCCGGCATGACCAACGTCGGCACCGGGGTCGAGCTGACCGGGCTCGGTGCGGCCCAGGCGCAGGACTGGACCTACAGCTACGTCCAGGCGCGCGCGATCTGGGGCCGCTTCTTCGCCCAGGGGTACGCCAACATGAGCGACGCGGGCGAGACCTACCTGCTCCGCAACGGCGCGCCGATCACCGACAAGTCGAGGCTCTACGTCGCGCAGATGCAGCACGGCTTCAACCTCGGCGAGCGGCAGGACTTCACCTACGGGCTCGACTTCCTCTACACGAACCCGGTCACCGAGGGCACGATCAACGGTGGCTACGAAGACGATGACGAGACGACCGAGTTCGGCGCGTACCTGCAGTCGGAGACGTCGCTGACCGACAGGCTGCGACTGGTGCTGGCCGGCCGCATCGACACGCATTCGGCGCTCCCCGAGGCGATCTTCTCGCCCCGTGCCGGCCTGGTCTTCCAGCCGAAGGAGGAGCACGCGTTTCGTCTGACCTACAACCGGGCCTTCTCGACGCCCAGCTCGCTCAACCAGTTCCTGGACCTGGGCAGCGCGATCCCTGATGCCGGTGCCGCTGCACTCGGCTACAGCCTCCGCGTCCAGGGGACCGGCTCCGATGGATTCCGCTTCCGCACGAACGACGGCTACCTGATGCGGTCCCCGTTCGCGCCCGAAGCGCTCGGCGGCCCTGCCGCGCTCCTCCCCGCCGAGGCGACGGCCTTCTGGCAGGCGGCCGTGCAGGTGGTCGCGCAGCAGGCCGGTATCGAGGACGATCCCCAGAGCCAGGCGCTCTTCAACTACCTGCTCGGGCTCGCGCCGACCAGCGCGGAGATAAGGACGAACTACTACCACCCGCAGCTGCAAATCGTCGGGCCGCTCTCCGAGCTGACGCTCGACCGCCTCGATCCGATTCGTGAGTCCACCTCGACCGTGATCGAGGCCGGCTACAAGGGGGTCATCTCCGATCGTGTCCTCCTCGCCGCAGATGTGTGGTGGCAGCGCAAGGAGAACATGGTCACGCCGCTGCTGATCCAGACGCCGTTCGTGACGATGGATGGCGAACAGATCGGCGCCTACCTGGTGCAGCAGCTGACGCCGTTCTTCATGGCAGCAGGGATGCCTGCCGAAATGGCCCAGCAACAGGCGATCGAGACCGCGGGTCAGCTCGCACCCGGCCTGGCCAGCGTCCCTGTCGGTGTCATCTCCTCCACGGACGTGAACGCCCACGGCGCACAGCTGCTCACTACATACGTCAACGTGGACGACGCCTTCGACGTCTACGGGCTTGATCTCTCGGCCACCGCACTGCTCGGCGACGAGTGGCAGCTCAGCGGTACGCTCTCGCTGGTCAACGAGAACGTCTTCGAGACCGAGAAGGGAGAAAAGGTCACGCTGAACGCACCCAAGACCAAGGGCAGCCTCGCGCTCGCCTACCGTGGCTCGTCGAACGGGCTGAGCGGTGAGGTCCGTGCACGTTACAACGATTCGTTCCCGGTGCGCTCGGGCGTCTACAACGGCGACCTCTGCATCGGCGGCGACCCGGACGCCGGCTCCGAGCCGTGCGTCGACTCCTACACCCTTCTCGACCTGACGCTCGGCTACGAGCTCCCGTTCCAGGGCGCCTCGCTCCAGCTCGGTGTCCAGAACCTCCTGGACGAGGACTACCGGAGCTTCCCCGGCGTCCCGACGATCGGTCGGATGGCGCTGCTCCGGCTCAAGTACGACTTCTAGTCCGCCCCGGCGGGCGGGAACAAAAACGCGGCGCGGTGGATCTTCCACCGCGCCGCGTTTTTATTCCCGCTGCCGAAAGCAGCACTCCCGCCGCCGTCAGGCGGCCCTCCCGCGCCCGAAGGGCGCCCTCCCGCCGGTCCAATACCGGCCCTCCCGCTGCAGCCAGGCAGCCTCTACACCCGCCGGCCGAAGGCCGGCCCTAAACCCCCAGCAGCTCCCTTGCGTGCTCCAGACTCGCCGCGCTCTCCGGGTCGCCGCCGAGCATCCGTGCCAGCTCGCTCACGCGCCGCCCCATGTCGAGCGGCATCACGCGCGTCGCAGTCACGCCCTCACTCTCGCCCTTCTCCACCAGGAGGTGGTGGTCCGCCCTGCACGCGATCTGTGCCAGGTGCGTGATCACGAAGACCTGGTGGTGATCGGCGACCTCGCGGAGCTTCTCACCCACTCGGTGACCCACCTGCCCGCCGATCCCGGTGTCGATCTCGTCAAAGACGAGCGACGGCACGGCATCGAGGCGCGCCAGGATCGTCTTCAGCGCGAGCATCACACGTGAGAGCTCACCACCGGAGGCCACGCGCGAGAGGGGCCGCGGCTCGAAGCCCGCATTCAGCGCGATCCGGAACTCGACCGCTTCAGCGCCATCCGCCCCGATCTCGTCGAGTTCGGTCAGCGCCACCTCGAAGCGGCCGCCGGCCAGCCCCAGATCCGGCAAAATGCGCCCGACCTCCTCCGCCAGACGGCTCGCCGCCTCCTGGCGACGTTCGCTGAGGCGAGCAGCGAGCTCCTCTACCGCTCCGCGTGCGGCCTCGGCCTCCTTCTCGAGTTGGCGGCGGTCCAGTGCACCGCTATCGAGCACATCGAGTTCCTCGCGCGCACGGCGGCCGGTCTCGATGACGTCGGCGAGCTCCGGTCCGTACTTCGTCTTGAGGCGAAAGATCAGGTCCTGTCGGCGCCGAATCTCGTCCAGACGCGCCGGATCATGCTCGACCAGCGCCGAGTACTCGCCCATGCGACGGCCGAGCTCCTCCAGGTTATAGTACGCCCCCTCGAGGAGTTCGCTCGCCTCCTGCTGAGTGGCGTCGATCCGGATCAGGTGGTCGAGGACGCGGCGCAGGTCGCCCAGCGTCGAGGTCACCGAATCCTCGGCCGCGTAGAGTGCCTGATGCAGACGGCCGGAAAGGCGCGCCAGGTCCTCGGCGTGCTCGAGCCGGTTCGCCTCCTCTTCCAGTGCGTCCTCTTCGTCCGGCTGTAGCTCTGCCTTCTCGATCTCCTCCGCCGCTCTTCCGATCTAATCCGCACGCTGCTCCACTTCTTTGCGTCTCTGCTCGAAATCGTCGAGCGCCCGGCGGGCGCGTTGCAAGCGAGCGTGTGCTTCGTAGACCTGGCCGGCGAGTTCCGTCGCCCCGGCAAAGGCATCCAGGATCGCGCGCTGCTCCTCCGTACGCAGCAGCGTCTGGTGCTCGTGCTGGCCGTGGAGATCGACGAGGTGGCGCCCCAGATCGCCGAGGAAGCCGGCGGTCGTGGCTGCACCGTTCACCCAGGCGCGGCTGCGGCCCTCCGCCGCGACCTCGCGCCGCAGGATCAGCAGCCCGTCCTCGGCCTCGAGCCCCTGGTCGGCAAGCAGAGAGAGCACGGCCGAGTGCCGGGCGACGTCGAAGACCCCCTCGATCGTCGCCTTCTCCGCACCCGTCCGCACGACATCGGCCGATGCCCGACCGCCGAGAAGCAGCGAGAGCGCGCCCACGACGATGGACTTCCCCGCCCCCGTCTCACCGGTCAGGACGTTGAGTCCCGGTTCCAGGTGGACGGTGAGCCGGTCGATGACCGCGAAATTCTGGATTCGCAACTCGATCAGCATGGACGGAGTATACCCGCGCCGAGCCGGGCGGTTCAATAGGTGGACGCGTCCGACCGGTCGATCCCCCAGTGCAGCTTCCGGCGGAGCGTCGAGAAGAAGTTCTGGCCCGGCAGCCGGACCAGAGGCACTTCGGCGGCGCCGCGGCGCACGACGACGCGGTCACCCGGCAGCAGTTTCGCGCCCTCCTGTCCGTCGATCGTCAGGATGATCTCTTCGCTCGGCGTCAGTACCTCGACGCTGATCTCCATCGAGGACGGAACGACCAAGGGGCGCACCGCCAGTGTGTGGGGGCAGATCGGAGTGGCCAGGATGCAGTCGACGGAAGGAACGACGATCGGCCCGCCGGCCGAGAGCGAGTACGCGGTAGAGCCGGTCGGTGTCGAGATGATCACGCCATCTGCGCTGTACGTCCCGACCTCCCAGCGATCCTCGCCCACGTACACCGCGAGCCGGACCACGCGAGCGAAGCCGCCCTTGTGCAGCACGGCATCGTTCAGCGCCACGTAGCTCGGCCCCGCCGAGTCTCCGTCGCGGAGCACGCTCGCCTCGAGCGTGAAGCGGCGATCGAGCCAGTAATCGCCGGCCAGAAGCTGATCGAGCGCCTGGGCGAGCTGGGTCGGCGGGACTGCCGTGAGGAATCCCAGATAGCCCAGATTGACGCCGAGGACCGGCGTGTGATACGGCGCCACGCTTCGGGCACCGCGCAGGAGCGTGCCGTCTCCGCCGAGCGTGATGAGCAGGTCGACGGCCTCCGGCCGGAGCTCGCCTGCTTCGGGAAGGTAGGAACGGAGCGCCTCCTCGGTGGACAGCTCTATGCCGTGCCGCTCCGAGAAGGCGCGTACCGTTTCCAGAGAAGCGTCGAGCCCCTCGTACCCCTCGTGGCCGACGACGCCGATGTGATCCAGGCGAGCGCCGCCGGCAGCCATCATGCCGTCTCGCGTACCGGCGCCAGCCGCGCACCTGCGGCGAGCGCCCGGACCCGCTCGGCGATCCCTTCCGGCGTCAGCCCGAGCTCCTCGAGCTGCTCCTTGCGGCTCGCGTGCTCGATCCACCGGTCCGGCACGCCCAGCGTGTCGATGCGCAGCTCGGCCGGCACGCTCGCGTCCCCCTCGAGAAGTCGGGCCACGTACGCACCGAAGCCGTTGGCGACCGTCCCCTCCTCGACCGTGAGGATCGCGGAGTGGTGCCGCGCCGCCCAGGCCAGCGTCTCCTCGTCCACCGGCTTGATGAAGCGGCAGTTGACGACGGTCGCGTCCACACCCTCGGACTCGAGGAGCCGCGCCGCCTCCAGCGCTGGCTGGACCATCGTGCCCACGGCCAGGATCGCCACGCCGCTGCCGCGCCGAAGGACCTCCCACGTTCCGTACTCCACGGGCGGGATGTCGTCCAGTGCCGGGACTGCGCCCGGGACGTTGTCACGCGGGTAGCGGAGCGAGAACGGCCCGTCCTCGTGCTCGATGCCCAGGCGAAGCAACGCGAGCATCTCGGCGCCGTCCTTCGGCGCCGTGATCGTCATGTCCGGCACCGCCAGCAGATAGGCGATGTCGTAGAGGCCCATGTGCGTCGGGCCATCGTTGCCGACCAGCCCGGCCCGGTCCATCGCGAAGACGACCGGCAGCTTCTGGAGCGCCACGTCGTGGATGATCGAGTCGTACGCCCGCTGCAGGAACGTCGAGTAGATGGCGACGACGGGGCGCACGCCCTCCGTGGCCAACCCGGCCGCGAAGGTGACCGCATGCCCCTCCGCGATCCCCACATCGAAGTAGCGA
Organism: uncultured bacterium; assembly: GCA_937995995.1. Taxonomy (GTDB): domain Bacteria; phylum Gemmatimonadota; class Gemmatimonadetes; order Longimicrobiales; family RSA9; genus CALBZE01. Next base: position 4,805 of record CALKIP010000013.1, on the reverse strand, counting down.
TCCGGGAAGGCCTCGGCGAAGCCGACGGTGCCGGTCCCACTCGGCATCGCCGCCGTGATGACGGCAACTTCCGGGTTCTTTGCGCCCAGCTCGGTCAGCCCCTGCCCGAAGACCTTGGTGTAGGCGGGCAGTCCGCTCTTCTTGGCCATCTGGCCGCTCAGCTTGTCGAACGGCGAGGCGCCGTGCCACGCGACGGGGTTCTCCTCGGCGAGCGGGAAGCCCTTGCCCTTCTTCGTGACCACGTGCACCAGCCGTGGACCCGTCATCTCCTTCACACTCTTGAAGGTGTCAAGGAGTGCGTCCAGGTCGTGGCCGTCGACGGGGCCGAAGTAGCGGAAGCCGAGCTCCTCGAAGAGCGTGCCCGGAACCAGCAGGTTCTTCACGCTTTCCTCGAGCTTGATCGCGAGGTCCTCGACCGCCGGTGCCCGCTGGAGCAGGCCCTTCAGTTCGTTGCGGAAGCGGTTGTAGAGACGGTTCGTCGTGATGCGCGTGAGATACTTGTGGATCGCACCCACGTTGGGCGAGATCGACATCTCGTTGTCGTTCAGCACGACGATCAGGTCGCGGTCGGTATGGCCCGCGTTGTTCAGCGCCTCGTAGGCCATGCCGCACGTCATCGAGCCGTCGCCGATGACCGCCACCACATCGAAGTCCTCGCCGCTCAGGTCACGGGCGGTCGCGATGCCGAGTGCCGCGGAAATCGACGTGGCCGCGTGACCCGCGCCGAAGACGTCGTACTCCGACTCGTCCCGCTTCAGGAAGCCGGACAGCCCACCCTTCTGCTTGATGGTGGGGAAGCGGTCGTTTCGGCCCGTCAGGATCTTGTGAGGATAGCCCTGGTGGCCCACATCCCAGACCAGCTTGTCGCGTGGCGTAGCGAAGATATAGTGCAGCGCCACCGTCAGCTCGACCACGCCGAGACCCGGCGCGAAGTGGCCGCCAGTCTTGCTGATCACGTCGATCATACGCTCGCGCACATCCTGCGCGAGTTCCGGGAGCTGCGCTCGCGGAAGCCGGCGAACGTCTTCCGGCGAGGAGATTCGATCCAGAAGCGACACCATTCCTCCTTTACGGGTGCAGCACCATCGCGAGCGCAATGCCGTAAGCGGTGCCCGTGAACACCTCCAGCGGCGTATGGCCGAGCAGTTCGATCAACCGCTCGCCCTCGATCACGTGGTGCGCTTTGAGATCGTCGATCATTCGATTGAGGATCCGCGCCTGTCTTCCGGCGGCGCGCCGGATCCCCGCAGCATCATACATTACGACGAGAGAGAAGAAGGCCGCAACTCCGAACATCGTCGAGCCCCATCCTTCCTCGATTCCCACGGCCGTCGCAAGTGCCGCGACCGACGCCGCGTGACTCGACGGCATGCCTCCCGTCCCCGTCAATCGCTCGAAGTCGACTCTCCGGTGAGTGAGAAGCGTGGAGACGAACTTGATGATCTGTACCGTCGCCAACGCCAGGACCGCCAGGACGAGTGGCGGATTGAGCTGGACCAGCGCCTCGAGCCTGCTCATCGGTCGCGCTCCACCGCGTAGCGCGCCAGTGCCTCGAGGGCCGGTGCATGCAGACCGGCGCCGCGCAACGCCTCGATCGCCTCATTCGCCGCATCATGGGCACGGCGCCGTGCACCGTCCACACCGAGCATCGCCGGATACGTCGCCTTGGCGAGTTCGAGGTCGCGTCCGGCCGTCTTCCCGAGCGCCGTCGTGCTGCCGGTCACATCGAGAACATCGTCCGCGATCTGGAAGGCGAGTCCCAGACGCTGCCCATACGTCGTGAGCGCGTCGACGAGGCGCTCGTCCGCTCCCGCGGCGATGCCGCCGAGTCTGGGCGCGGCGGCGAGCAGCGCGCCCGTTTTTTTTCGGTGCACGGACTCGAGCTCCGCGAGGGTGATGCTCCGGCCCTCCGCGGCCAGATCGAGCCACTGCCCGCCGACCATCCCGCCGCCGCCGGCGGCCTGCATGAGGTCGCGCACGATTCGGGTGGCGACGCTGTCGTCCAGCCCCAGGGCGGTACTCCCACGCCTGACGGCCTTCGCGGCCAGCGGGATCAGCGCCGCACCCGCCACGATGGCCGCGCTCTCGCCGAAGGCCCGGTGCGTCGTCGGGCGTCCTCGACGGAGGTCGTCATCGTCCATGCACGGGAGGTCGTCGTGGACGAGGGAATAGGTGTGGATCAATTCGAGAGCGGATGCGATCGCGTAGAGGCCTTCGGGAGCGTCTACGGCTTCCTCGCCACCCGCACGATGGGTCCGTACCGCACGGTACGCTGCGATGCAGAGCAGCGGCCGAAGCCGCTTGCCTCCGGCATCGAGAGCGTAACGGATCGGCTCTGCCACCACCTCGGGCACGTCGGCCAGCAACCCCTCGGTGAGGCGGAGGCGCGCCCGTTCCACGGCCTCACGCTCTTCCGCGACGAAGCCCTCGAGATTGAACGCCGCTGGCGCCATCACCCGTCGTCCCGCTCCAGCGGCTCGGTGGAGAGCTCTCCCGCGGCGTCCTCCAGGAGTTGCTCGACTCGCAGCTCGGTCTCCCGCAGAAGCGCCTGCGCGGAGCGCAGATGCCCGATTCCTTCCTCGAACAGCTCGAGCGCCTGCTCCAGCTCCAGGTCCTCGCGCTCGAGTGCGACCACGATCGACTCCAGCCGGCCGAGCCGGGTCTCCAGCGCAAGTGCCGGTGTCGCATCAGCGTTCATCATCTACCTCCACCTGTCGATCCTCCTCCACGCCCTCGACTCGGCAGGAGACGCTGCCATCGGCCACCCGCAGCCGAAACCGAGAGCCCGTCGCGAACGCTGACGTGCCACGGAGGACCCGTCCGTTGTCATCGAGAGGTACGGCGTAGCCACGGCGAAGGGCGGCGAGCGGCGAGAGCGCCTCCAGCTTCCCCGTCGCGTGGTTCAGCCGCTCACGTTGCTCGCGCAACACGCCGTCGATCGCACGGGACAATGCCGTGCGCTGGAAGAGCAGTTCGCCGCGCCGCTCCGCCACCGTGCGCCGAAGCGCCGCGGGCAGGCGGTCACGAAGATCGCGAAGGTGCCTCTTCAGCACGCGCCCATCCGGGACCGCGGCCTCGGCCGCGGCCGATGGCGTCGGGGCCCGCACATCGGCGACCAGGTCCGCGATCGTGACATCGACCTCATGTCCGACCGCGCTGATCACCGGCACCGGCGAGGCCGCGATCGCACGGGCGACGACTTCCTCGTTGAAGGCCCAGAGGTCCTCGATCGAGCCGCCGCCCCGGCCCACGATCACCACATCCGCCTCACCGTACCGCCCGACCCGCTCGATCGCCTGGGCGACCTCTTCGGCGGCGCCGTCGCCCTGCACTCTCGCGGGGCTCAGGATGACGCGCGTCCACGGCGCCCGGCGCTCGATGACGTGCAGGATGTCGTGGAGCGCCGCGCCCGACGGCGACGTCACAACCGCTACCGTCGCCGGGCTACGTGGCAACAGTCGCTTCCGCTCCGGCGCGAGCAGCCCCTCGGCCTCCAACCGATCGCGAAGCCGCTCGAAGGCCAGGCGCCACAGCCCACCCGCGCCCTCGGCCTCGAGCTCGCGCACGACCAGCTGGAAGTCCCCGCGTCGCTCGTAGAGGGTGATGCGGCCGAGAGCGCGGACCTTCATCCCCTCCTCGGGATCCGTCGGCAGTCGCTGTGCGTCCGATCGGAACATGACGCAGCGGAGCTGTGCGTTCGCATCCCGAAGCGAGAAGTAGCAGTGACCGGAGGCGTAGCGCTTCCACCCACTCACCTCGCCGGCCACCCATAGCGGAGGAAACGCGCCCTCCAGGAACTCCCTGACGAGCGCGTTGACTGAGGAAACCGTGTAAGCCTGGCCGTTAGAGGCACTTGCAACCGCGACACCGCCCGGATGGGCATCGGCTCCCGCGGTCGCCCCGTCACGGCCCGGCCCCAGCGCGGAGAAGAGGTCGCCGGTCATCCGCCGCCTGTCCCCGCCGCGGCCGCCTGTCGCTTGGCCGCTTCGAGCGTATTCGCGAGCAGCATGGTCCGCGTCATCGGACCCACGCCGCCCGGCACCGGCGTGATCGCTTCGGCCACCTCCGCGACTTCGTCGAACGCCACGTCGCCGACGAGCCGGTAACCACGCTCACGCGACGGGTCGTCGACACGGTTCACACCGACATCGATTACCACGGCGCCCGGCTTCACCATCTCCGCACGGATCAGCTCGGGCACGCCCACCGCGGCGACGAGGATGTCGGCCTGTCTCGTGACCTCCCCCAGATCGGCCGTGCGACTGTGCGCCACGGTGACGGTCGCATCGCCATCACGCCCCCGCCGGAGGAGAAGCAGGGCGAGCGGCTTGCCGACGATGTTCGAGCGGCCCACCACGACCACGTGCTTCCCCGCGGGCTCGTAGCCGCTGCGAACCAGCATCTCGACCACGCCTGCCGGCGTGCACGGCGCCAGCACGTCACGGTCGCCGATCGAAAGGCGACCGACGTTGAGGGGGTGGAAGCCGTCGACGTCCTTCGCCGGATCGATCGCACGGATCACCCGGTCCTCGTCGATGTGCTTCGGTAGCGGAAGCTGAACGAGGAGGCCGTGGATGCGCGGATCCGCGTTCAGCCCCTCGACGACGCCGAGAACCTCGTCCTCGGGCGTTTCTTCCGGAAGCGTGACCTGACGCGAGTAGAAGCCCACCTGCTCGGCGTCGCGGTTCTTCATCCGGACGTACACTTCACTCGCCGGGTCCGTCCCGACCAGCACCGTGGCCAGCCCGGGTGGGGCGCCGAAGCGCTCGGTGTACGCCGCAGCTTCCGCTGCGACCTCCGCCCGG
>CALKIP010000012.1 GCA_937995995.1 uncultured bacterium | reverse complement strand
CCTTTCTCTGGGCGCCGGCCACGAGCACAGCCGAACGCGTTGCGGGAACCTACGAACCTAGGTCGACCAATCGGGCATAGCAATGGTACCGTCCTTGCCCCGTTGACCCGGCGTGCTTGGGCAAGAACCGAACCGAGGAGGCATGGAGCGGCCGACAGGAGGTATCCTCGCGGCGCTGCTTCTGCTCATGGCGCTGGGAGCGGGCGCCGCCTTTCTCCTGTGGGAGCGCTGCGGGCTTCGAGGGTGCCCCGATGTAGAACGCCTGAGTGCCTTCGTTCCTGACGAGGCCTCGATCCTCGTGGACCGCAGCGGGCGGGAGCTGGCCAAGCTCTACCGTGTCCACCGGGTCGTCGTCCCCTTCGATTCGCTGCCGCCCCACGTATCGGAAGCGTTCGTGGCGGTCGAGGACCAGCGCTTCTGGGAGCACGGCGGCGTGGACTGGCCACGCGTGATCGGTGCGGCCTGGGCGAACTTGCGTTCCCTGGGCATCGAGGAGGGCTTCAGCACCATCACGATGCAGCTCGCCCGCAACGTTTTCCCCGAGCGTCTGCCGCAGAACGAGCGCACGCTTTCGCGCAAGCTGGCCGAGATGCGCGTGGCCCGAAAGATCGAGGAGCGCTACTCGAAGAAGCAGATCCTCGAGCTCTACATGAACCAAATCTATTTCGGTGAGGGGGCTTGGGGGATCGAGGCGGCCGCGCAGGAGTACTTCGGCCGGCCGGCCTCCGCGTTGACGCTGCCCCAGGCCGCGCTCCTCGCCGGCGTGATCCGAGCGCCCTCGCGGCTCAATCCGAGGGTGAACCCGAGAGCGGCGCTGCATCGACGAGCGATCGTGCTGCAGAAGATGGCGGTGCAGGGGCGCATCGGGCCGGCCGAGGCCCAGGCGGCGGCCACCGCACCGCTCGAGCTGTCGCGCGGGCATTCGAGTCTGGAGAACACCGCCCCGTACTTCGTCGAGGAGACGCGGCGCGTGCTCGAGGAGCGGTTCGGCTCGGCGATCTACACCGGCGGCTACACGGTCCACACCTCCCTGGATCTGGACGTGCAGCGGGTAGCGGAGGCGGAGCTGGAGGATCAGCTCTCGGCGATCGAATCGGGGCGCTACGGCTCGTTCCGCCACCCCGGCTTCGCCTCCGCCTTCACGGACAGCACGGGCCGCTCGCCCTATCTGCAGGGCGCGATCATCGTCATGGATGCGCACAGCGGCGACATCCTTGCCATGGTCGGCGGCCGCGACTTCGAGGACTCGAAGTTCAACCGGGCGACGCAGGCGCGGCGTCAGGCGGGCAGTTCGTTCAAACCGTTCGTCTACGCCGCGGCGCTCGCCGCCGGCTACCCACCGACTCACGCGCTCTCGGATGCGCCGCTGAGCCGTGTCCTCTCCGACGGCTCCGTCTGGTCCCCGCAGAACTTCGGCGGCAGCTACGCCGGCGTCGTCACCCTGCGCGATGCGCTCGTCCAGTCGCGCAACGTGGCCACGATCCGTCTGGCCGAGGAGGTCGGACTGGGCGAGGTCATTCGACTGGCGGAGCGGCTGGGGATTCAGGGTCCGATCCCGCACGTGCCGTCGATCGCGATCGGCGCGGCGGAGGTGACGCTCCTCGAGATGGTCGCCGCGTACGCCGCCTTCGCCACGCTGGGCGAGCGCCCGGAGCCGCGCTACATCCTCAGGGTCGTGGACCGTGACGGTCGCACGGTATGGCGGCGAGAGCCGGAAACGTACCGTGTGCTCGACCCCGGCGTCGCCTTTCTGGTGACGGACATCATGCGCGACGTGGTCGACCGCGGCACCGGTACGGCCGTGCGCGCCGCGGGGTTCGGCGGAGCCGCCGCCGGCAAGACGGGCACGACCAACGAGTCGACCGACGTCTGGTTCATCGGCTTCACGCCGAAGCGCGTGACCGGCGTGTGGATCGGCCTCGACCACCCGAGTCGGATCGTGGGTGGCGCGACTGGCGGGCGGCTCGCCGCGCCGGTCTGGGGTCGTGTGGCGCGACGCACCACGCCCACGGGTGCTGGCGACTGGTCCGCCCCGCCCGGCGTCGAGTCACGGGTCGTCGACGCCGCGGGCAACATCCACGGCGCCGGGTGCGCACTCTACGGCCCGGCACGCGAGGAGTATTTCCTGGCCGGTACGGTGCCGGACGGCGAGTGCGTGCCGGGGCTGAGTCCGCTCTGGCCGGACAGCGCCGATCCGTACCTCCTGGGCGAGCCGGCACCCGGCGCCGATGGGGAGGAGCGTTGGTGGAACCGGCTCCGCAACCGCGTGCTCGGGCCGGAGCGAACCGACAGCGCGGCGGCGCCCGTCGAGCCCGGCACCGTGCCTGGCGCCGAGCCCGGGGCGGAGCCGCCCGAACCGGACTCGTCGCCGCCCGTGAGGCGGGAGCGACGTCCGCGCCCGGGTGATGCGCCGCGCCCACGCGATCGCGACACGACCTCGGCCGAGCGGAGCCGGGGCGAGCGCGAGCGTGTGCGCGACGATCCCCCCGAACTCCTCGGCAAGCCCGTTCCACGGTCGCGGTCGCGCGGGCGGCCGGGACCGAGGGGCACTCCGCGGTAGCGCGCTTCAGCCAGACGTCGCCTTCTGTTGACAGCTTCCGGGTCCGAGCCCCAAGTTGTGGTGCTCACTGTTCTTCCGAGGCGGGCCGACCCTCCTCCCGCGAGGGGCCGACCCGTCGCCGATCGAATCCCGGGAGTTCGAGGTCCGGCCTCGAACCCTCCACTCACAAAGACCGGGTCGGCCGCGATGGGTCGGCCGTGTTCACGCGGAGGTTGCGTTTTGCGGATGCTTGTTTTGGGCGCCGGGTTGCAGGGGTCTGCCTGTGCGTATGATCTGCTCCAGAACGAGGCGGTCGAGAAGGTCACCGTCGCCGACCTGAACATCGACAAGCTGCCGTCGTTCCTGGAGCGCTACCGGGGCGATGCACGTCTCGAGCTCGTGAGCCTGAACGCGCGCGACGAGGACGCCGTTCTGCGCGTCATGGAGGGCA
>CALKIP010000011.1 GCA_937995995.1 uncultured bacterium | reverse complement strand
CCTTCGAGGCTCGGCTTCAGCGCCGGGTTGCGCTCGACCATGTGCACCGCGATCCCTTCCTCGCGCAGCGCCCGCGCCGCGGAACGACCGACCTTCCCACCGCCGATGACGACGACCGGGTTGTCGTTGACATCGTAGATCGCGAGCAGCTCGTTCAACGCATCGATCTGGCTCACGTTGCCGATGACGACGACGACGCTCGTGTGGGTGATCTTCGTGTCCGCCCCGACGCTGTGCATCCGGCCGCGCTCCCAGTAGCCGACGATGCTCACCCCGGTCGCCGCCCGGAGATTCGTCTCCCGGACCGTCCGCCCGGCGAGTGGCGTGTTCTGGGCCGCGAACTCGGCGATCAGCAGATCGCGGTACCGACCGATGACGTGTGCCCGGAAGGGACCGGCATTGGCGCGGTTCGCCAGGTGCTCACCCAGGCTCCGCCGCAGCGGCAGCACGTGCGTGCTGCCGGCCAGCTCCAGGATGTCGATCGCGTCGTCGTCGCTCGCGATCGCCACGATCGGCACCTCCGTCGTGACCTCTCGGGCGGTCAGCGTGATGTTCGTGTTCGTCGTGTCCTCGGCGTTCGCCAGCAGAAGCGCGGCATCGCGCAGACGCACCGCCTCGTACGTCGCACGGCTGTCGATCTCGCCCTGTACCACCGCCACGCCCTCGGCATGCAGTCGCTGCGCCGTCGCCGCATCGGGCTCGAGGACGCAGTACGGGATCCCGCCCACGCGCAGCCGCTCGACCAGCCGCGCCGCCACCGTGTCGTAGCGCGCCATGACCACGTGCCCGCGCGTGCCCGCCGGCACCACGTGCGGCGCGCGCATGCGCTGACGGAGCTGTTCTTCGAACCAGGGTGCGTAGAAGTAGCGGATGAAGAGGAACGGCAGCACGATCAGGAGCAGCACGATCCCCGTGACGAGGACCACCGTGGTGAAGAGTCGGCCGATGTCGCTCGTGAAGGTGATGTCGCCGAAGCCCTCCGTACTCATCACGGTGAGCGTCCAGTACAGCCCCGTGATCCACGAGTACTCCCGCCCCTCCACGTACAGCATGATCACGTGGAACAGCACCGCGTAGATCACGGTCACGGCCACGAGGAGCAGCAGGTAGCGCAGCAGCGCGCGCACGTTCTGCCGCATTTCGCGACCTCTCAGGAAGGAGGTCACGCGCGTTCCGATCCTTGTCATCGCCTGATTCGATTCCCTCGCATCTTCGGATGCGCCGCGTGCGTCGTGATGCCACGGTGGGCGGCGGATCCAAACGAGCGCTTCACGGGGAGTGCTGTCAAGGCGCCTGGGGTCGAGGGCGGATTCGGTGGGCAGGCTATCGGTGCGGGTCGCGTCGCCGCGATCGACGATCCGTTCGTCGACGCCACGCCTCCACTCGTCGCACACGACGATCCTCCCGCCACGCAAAGCTGGCGCAAGGCGACGGCCCGACGTAGCGTTGTGGTTTCGGGCGCACGGACGCCACTTCTTTCGGTCCGCCGATTCGGATCCCCATGGAGCGCGACACGATCCGCCGGACTCGCACGCTCTGGGCCGCGCTGATCCTCGGCTGGTGGACGCTGAACGGCTTCGCGTCCGCGAGCCAGTATCACCTCTACCGCGGCCTCGGCGGCGAGCCGATCACCTGGTCCCACGCACTGCTCACCTCGATGGCGAGTGCGTACCTGTGGATCCCGATCACCATCTTCGCACTCTGGTCGTCGTGGCGCTTCCCCCTCGATCGCGACCACTGGCCACGGCGGCTGCCCCTCCACATCGGTGCGGCGGCCGGAGTGGTCGTCTTCCGCGCCGGCGCCGTCGTCGTCTTCAACGACTGGATCGGTTGGTACATCACGCTCCCGCCGTTCACCCGCGTCCTGGCCGCGAACTTCGCGACGAACGCGTTCTTCTACTGGATGCTCGTCGGCGCTGCACACGCGGTGCACTATGCCGGTGCGTACCGTCGCCGCGAGAGGGATGCGGAGCAGCTCCGTACCGAACTCGTCCGTGCCGAGCTCGATGCGTTGCGCGCACGGCTCCAGCCGCACTTTCTCTTCAACGCGCTGAACACGATCTCTTCGTTGATCGGCAGGCGGCCCGAGGCGGCGGAGCGGATGGTCGCGCGCCTCGGCGATTTGCTCCGGCACTCGCTCGACCGCGACGGCGCACAGGAGGTCGAACTGCGAGATGAGCTGAAGCTGGCCGCATCGTACCTGGCCATCGAGGAGGCTCGCTTCGAGGACCGGCTCCACGTCCACTGGGACGTCGACGCCGGCACGCTCCCCGCACGCGTTCCACCGCTGATCCTGCAGCCGCTCGTCGAGAACGCCGTGCGCCACGGCATCGCGCCTCGCTCCGCACCCGGCCGGATCCACATCTCCGCGACCCGTGTGGAGGATTCGCTCCACCTCGTCGTTCGCGACGATGGCGTGGGGATGCCCGACCCGCTACACGCCGTTGCGCACTCCGGCGGCGGCGTCGGGCTGCGCAGCACGCGCACCCGGCTCCAGCGGCTCTACGGCGAGCACCACACCTTCCGGATCGGCCACGCAACGGGCGGCGGCGTCGTCGTCGAGATCACGCTCCCCTTCACCGCACCCGCCGCCGAGGCACCCGACGAAACGACGGGAGACCCGAACGGGTCGCGCCCCGCCTGGCCATCCGTGACATCGGCGGCCGTCGAAGCGCAGGAGACAGTTTCATGAGTGGAGATGCCACGATCCGCGTCGTCATCGCCGACGACGAGCCCCCGGCGCGCCACAGACTCCTCGACCTTCTCTCGGCCGAGCCGGACATCGAGGTGGTCGCCGAGTGCCGTGACGGACGCGAAGCCGTCCGGGCGATCCGCGAATCCTCGCCCGACCTCGTCTTCCTCGACGTGCAGATGCCCGTCGTCGATGGCTTCGATGTGATCACCGAGATCGGCGCCGAACGGATGCCCGCTGTCGTCTTCGTGACCGCCTACGATCAGTATGCGCTCCAGGCGTTCGAGGTGCACGCACTCGACTACCTGCTCAAACCCTTCGATCGGGAACGGTTCCGGCTCACCCTCGAGCGCGCCCGCTCACGGCTGCACGCCGATGAGGCGATCCACGACCGGCTCCTCGCCCTCGTCGCCGAACTCGGGCGCGCCGTGCCGGCCCGCCTCGAGCGCGTTCCCGTCAAGA
>CALKIP010000010.1 GCA_937995995.1 uncultured bacterium | reverse complement strand
TCGTCGGCCGCATTGGTCTCGAGGATCAACTCTTGGTCGGCTACGCCGGTATCGAGGATCGGGGCGTCGATCGAGTCCTCATCGTCCGGACCGGTCTCGAAAGTCAGAGCGTCATCGACGGCGCTGGTCTCGAGGGCCATCTCTTCCCCGCCCTCGTTGGAGTCGGCCCCCCAATCATCGAGTTCGAGCGTTTCCGGGTCGAGGCCTTCTACGCCCTGGTCGACCTCGCCTGGCACTTCGGAAATCGGAGCAAGTTCGACCTCGATCGGCCCTCCGGTCGCCTCGGCCTGCGAATCCGAGACGAGTTCGGTGCCGAAAGCGTCACCGACCCCGAGATCACCGGCGCTCCCAAGGTCCCCGACCTCGAAGTCGCCAGCAGTCTCGAGGCCGTCCACCGCGGGCACGCCCTCTTCGATCGTGAGATCGGCGCCGGCCTCGAGATCCATGGCGATCCCTGGGTCCCCACCGACACCCGGATCCTCGCCGGCGTCGAATTCGTCCGCGGCGGCTATCTCGAGATCGAGCCCGGCGGCAGGCGAGGTATCTTCGATCGAACCGGCGTCCTCGGCAGGATCCGAGTCGAGCAAGACCGACTCGAAGCCATCCAGCTCGACGGCCGCATCTTCGACCGTCGACTCGAAGCCATCCAGCTCGACGGCGGCATCCTCGACCGCCGACTCGAGGCCGTCCGGCCCGACGGCCGGCTCAACCACGTCCGGCTCGCCGGCATCGTCGTCGTCCTCGGCCACGAACGAATCCAGGACGATTTCGCTGGTTCCGCCCGAATCCACCTGTTCGACATCCGTCGCCGCGGCGAAGTCGATTGCACCCGCTCCGCCGGCCTCTGACTCGACTGTACGGGTGAGTTCCTCGACCTCCATGTCGCTGGGGTCGAGGAGGAGGAGCGCACGATAATGATCCAGCGCCTCGGCCGCGCGGCCGGTCTCTCGTGCCAGGTCGCCCAGGGCTCGGAGCGCCACCCGGTTCTCCGGATCCAGCTCCAGCACGCGCCGGAACGCCTGCCCCGCGCCATCCACCTCTCCGAGATCCCAGAGCACACGGCCGAGGACGACGTGTGCACTCGGGTATTCCGCGTGTCGTTCAAGGCCCTGCTCAACCGTCTCTCGCGCGCGCGTCAGTTCACCCGCCTTGCGATACGCCTCCGCCAGGTGGGTAAAGATCCGTCCGTCCGGATTCGCCGCAAAGAGCGCTTCCAGTTTCGCGATCTCATCGCGATGCGGTTCGGGCATCCCTCAGACTCCACGGAGATTGCACGGAAAGTGTATTAGGCGAGGTTAAGAAGATAGGAACCCGCTCGGACGCGTGTCAACGTAGACGCCTGACGGCCGGGAACCTCGCCCAGGATGTCGGGTTGAAACTACCACGGTGCACGGTTAAATTTCAACCTTTCGTGCAATCCCTTAACCTAGGTCGCCGCAAGGTGGTGGGAGTAGCCGTCTTATGATGCGCACAATGCGTCAGAACACGAAGGTGATCATGCTGATCACAGCCCTCGCCTTCGTGGGTCTCATGGTCTTCGAGTGGGGGATGGACCTCAGTGGGCAGAGCAGTGCCCAGTTCAGCGGTGGCGAGATCGGCCGGATCAACGGCGATCCCGTCTCCTACGAGGAGTACATCCAGGTCTACCGGAGCCTGTACGACCAGCAGCGCCAGATGCAGGACGGGGCGATCACCTCGGCCCAGAACCGGCAGATCGAGGACGCCGCCTGGGAGCAGGTGGTCATGGACCGGCTGATCAGCCAGGAGATCGAGCGCCGTGGGCTGGGCGTCACGGAAGCCGAAGTCCGCGAGGCCGCGCTCTACGCGCCGCCGCCCGAGTTCTACGGCAACGAGATGTTCCACACGGACGGCCAGTTCGACCTCAACAAGTACCAGCAGTTCCTGGCCTCGCCGGCCGTGGACGACATGCTGCTCCTTCAGCTCGAGGCGTACTACCGCCAGATGATCCCGCGGAACAAGCTGTACCGCCAGGTCGTCTCCGGCGCCTACCTCCCCGAGGCCGAGCTGCGGCGCCGCTGGATCGATCAGTACGAGCAGGTGCGCGTGCGCTTCATCGCTCTCGACCCGGACGCCATGGTTCCCGAGGGTGGCGTCACGGTGAGCGACGACGAGGTTGCGGCGTTCTACCGGGAGCACAGGGACGGCTTCATTCGTCCAGCGCGCGCCGAGGTGCGCATCGTCGCACTCGACAAGGCGCCGACCGCCGCCGACACGGCAGCGGCCCGCGAGCGGGCCGACTCGCTGCGGCAGGAGATCGTGGGTGGTGCCGACTTCGCGCAGATCGCCCGTATCGAGTCTGCTGACCCGGGCTCCGCGGCACAGGGTGGCGACCTGGGCACCTTCCGCAAGGGCATCATGACGCCGGCCTTTGAGGAGGCGGTCTGGTCGCTTCGCATCGGCCAGGTCAGCCAGCCGGTGCAGACCCCGTTCGGTTTCCACCTGATCGAGGTGTTGAGCCGCAACGGCGACGAGGCCCACGCACGGCACATCCTGATCCCGATCGAGCGCACCGAGGACAGCGAGTACGCTCTGCTCGATCAGGCGGACTCTCTCGAGGTCGTGGGTGCGGCGACGTCGCTCGAGGCGGCCGCGGAGGAGTTCGGCCTCGCCGTGCGTACGGCGACCCTGATGCCGGACCTGCCGGCCCTGACCGGGATCGGCGACGCTTCCGAGGGTGCGGATTGGGCCTTCGAGGAGGCCGAGATCGGGGACGTCAGCCCGGTCTTCGAGGCCGAAGAGGCGTTCTACATGGTGGAGCTGGTCGAGCGCGTCCCCGAGGGCACACTCTCGCTCGAGGAGGCCGCACCGAACATTCGGGCACAGCTCTTGGCTCAGAAGCGCATGGAGAAGGCACGGCAGATCGGTCGCGCACTGGTCGACCGCATCCACCAGAGCTCGCTCGACGAGGTCGCGAGCGCCGAGGGCCTGCAGATCCGCGAGGCCGGTCCGTTCGCACGGACGAGCTTCGTCCCCGGGCTCGGCCAGGCGAACGCCGCCATCGGCACCGCGTTCGGGCTCGACGAGGGCGAAGTCAGCGAGCTGGTCGAGGCACAGGGCGCGCTCTACGTGATCGAGCTGGTCGAAAAGGTGCCGGCGGACATGGCCGAGTTCGAGGAGCAGAAGGACATCCTTCGAGCTCAGTTGGCAGCGGGCCTGCAGAACCAGCGCTGGAGCCGCTTCCTGACCGCGCTCAGAGAGGAGGCGAAGGTTCGCGACCTGCGCAACGAAGTCCTCGTATCGGCCGACCAGGCAGGTGCCTGACCCGGAGCGGCGCGACACGGGCGAACCGAACGACCCGGCAAAAAAGACCCCCGGCGCTACCATGTGGTAGCGCCGGGGGTCTTTTTTTGATTCAGGCGCCCGCAGCGCCTGTCGTCTTACGAGATTGCGCTTTCCGTCAGCCGTCCGTCCGGACCGACTCCGCTTCCTTCGTCCCCTCGCCGCTCGAGGTCGTGTTCACCGGAGGCTGCTTCGGTGCATTCAGCTCCTTCGTCTCGGCGCCGGCCTGCGTGATCTCCGACCGGATATCCGTGACTGAACGCTTGAACTCCCGGATCCCCTTGCCGAGCGCGCCGCCCAATTCCGGCAGGCGCCGCGGGCCGAACACGAGCAGGAGGACCAGTAGAATGAGGAGGACCTCCCAGATCCCAAGACCACCGAATGGCATGGTCTAAAACTCCGCGTTGAGTGCTAGAGCCAGGAACGCACCACCAGGGCCACCAGCAGGATGCCCACCAGGCTGAGCACGTTCAGATTGATCGTCAGCGGACCGATCACGAACGCGAATGCGATCAGATCGATCGAAAGCGGTCCGAGCGCAGCGGATACGGTCGTCGTGAGGAACTGACGTGCCGCGCTCTCCGGCATGAAGACCACGGCGATCCGCGTAAAGAGTGCCCCGAGGAACAAACCCACAACGATCCCCAGGAGTATACGTCCGAAGCCGCGTCGTCGCGAGCCGATCATCCTACAGCCCCGGGCATATGAGGTTCCATTGAACTACCGCCGGCGGTCGATGACATAGGCCACGGCATCACGCAATGCGTCCGTCGCCTCTCCCGGCGGAAGCGGCGCAAGCGCCTCCTCCGCACGCGCACCATACTCCAGTGCGCGCTCCCTCGCATAGGTCAGGCCAGCGTGTTCATGCACGAGGCCGACGACGCGGTCGATCCCCTCGTCCGTGGGTTCCGGATCCGCGAAGAACTCCTCCACCACCCGTCGTGCGCCGGGTCCCATCTCGGCCAGTGCCGCAATGAGCGGCAGCGTGACCTTGTGCTCCCGCAGGTCGTGCCCCGAGGGCTTCCCCGTTACCGCTTCCGTCTCCGTGTAGTCCAGCAGATCGTCCACGATCTGGAACGCCATCCCCAGATTGTGGCCGAAACGGGCGAGTGGCTCGCGGTACTCCTCGGCGCCCGCCAGCGCGCCCACCTCGCACGCCGCGGACATGAGCGATGCCGTCTTGCACGAAATGAGCCGGTAGTACTCCTCCTCCGTGTACCCCAGCGCGTCACACGAGGCGAGTTGGCGCATCTCGCCGACACTCATCTCGTTGGCCGCCTTCGAGAGCACTGCGATCAGCTCCACGCGGCCGAACGCGGCCAGCTCACTGATCGAGCGGCTGTAGAGATAGTCGCCCATGATGATCGCGTTCTGGTGGTTCCAGAGCGCGTTCACGGTCGGCATGCCACGCCGCAGTACGGAGTGGTCCACGGCATCATCGTGGACCAATGTGGCCATGTGCACGAGTTCAACGACGGCGGCGAGCGTCACCGCCCCCTCGCTGGGCGTCTCGCCTACCTCGTTGGACAATAGAAGCAGAGTCGGCCGAAAGAGCTTTCCGCGGGCCAGCAGGAGATAATCGTTGATCTCCGCGATGGCCGGAAAATCCGCGAGCACGATTCGCCGGAGCTCTTCGGTTACCCCTTCGAGCCGGGCGTGGACGGGCTTCTGGATCTGCGCAAGCTTCGGCGGCGCCGTGCGGAGCATCGACCTCCTAGGGAACAGCGGTTGTGCTAATGAACGCGCGACAAGCTATCGGCCCCGGGCGGCGTTGTCAAAGCCGGGCGAGCCGCTCGGAGACGTCGCCGAAGCCACCGTCCAGCGCGACCACACGCTCGAACGCCGCACGCGCCTCGGCCGTCTGCCCGAGCTCTTCGTGGCAGCGACCCAGGTGGTAATAGACGCCCAGCAACTCGTGATCGTCCGCCCCGGGCACCGTCAAGGCGTGACCGAGAATCCTGCGGGCAAGATCATACTGCCCCTTCTGAATGAAGCACTGACCGAGTTCCTCGTAGATCTTGAGCTCTTCTTCGCCGCCGCGCAGTGCTCGCTCGAACTCGGCGATCGCCTCGTCGAGAAGGCCCATCTCCTTGAAGGCGAGTCCGAGGTCGTAATGGCTCCCTGGATCGCCATCTTCTTCCCTGTCGACCGCCTTGGCACGAAACTCGGCGAGGAGGCTGGCAAAATCCTCCTCTTCGTCTGCATCCGAGACCAGTGTATCGTCGCCGGGATCGCCCGGCATGGCCTCACTCGCGAACACCTCGTCCGCGAAGCCGGTCAAGTCGACCGACTCACTCGCCGCTGCCTCGAAGTCGTCCTGCACCGGGAGCGGTCCGGGCACCTCGAGGCCGACTTCCATCGACTCCTGCCCGGCATCGGTCTCGTCGACGGCACTGCCACCCGGAAGATCGGAATCGTCGAGCAGGGGCAGTGGGTCGGCGGCGTACGCGTCGTCGCCTTCGTCCTCATCGACGAAAACGGTACCTTCGGCCGCACCGGTCGCATCGAATCCGTCGTCGAGCCCCGGAAGGTACGTCGCGCCCTCGACGTCATCTTCGGCCCAGGCTTCGGTGACCTTCTCGTCCTCGATCCACGCCTCGAGGCCACCAGCGGCCTCGTCCATGGCGTCGATGTCGTCTCCGGCCCCCGCTTCGGATCCGTCCACGATAGGTGCCGGCCCGGCGCCCGCATTGAAGGGGTCGTAATCCGGTCCGGCCGCGGGTTCCGACGCCTCCTCATCCTCGATTGCAACGTCGGCCCACGCACCGAGGCCACCTTCGGCCTCGACCTCGTCTTCGACCTCGTCTTCGACCTCGTCTTCAGCCTCGAGGGCACCCTCGGTCCACGCCTCGATGTCGGCGTCCCCACCGAGACCCGTCGGCACCAGCCCGAGTTCCGCGGCGGTGTCGGCCTCCGGCTCCCTTTCCTCTTCCTCCGGTGCGTACATCGTGGGGAGCGCCTCGAGGCCGGGCAGCGGCTCCGGTTCGGCTCGCGTGGCCCGTGGCGAGGCAACGTCGCCAGCCGCCACCGGGCCCGTGGGCGGTGTCGTCACATCCGCATGGGGGTCCAGCTCGAGGATCCGCGCCCGGATCGCGGCGACGCCTTCCTCGTCACTGGCGGAAGCGCGCAGCTCCAGCGCCTTCCGGTACTGGCCCACGGCCTCGGGGATATTCCCGTGCGCCGCGAGCTGCTGGGCCAGGCGTTCGCGAATCTCCGGGTCATCGGAGAGATCCGCGAACTCCTCGAGGGCGACGAGCGCCTCGCGGAGCTCTCCGGCCTTCTCCATCCGCTCGGCATACTCGAGGAACCACCGACGTGCATCGGTCAGGAAGCCCTGCTCGCTGCTGTACCGACCGAGCTTGAGGTAGAGCTCGGCCCGATCCGGCTGGTAGCGGAGCGCCTTGTTGCAGAGCGCGATCGCGTTGTTGTAGAACCCGGCGGCGGCGTATCGGTCGGCGGCGTCCTCGTAGCAGCGCACGGCGTCGGCGTTGCGCCCGAGGCGTAGATGCAGGTCGCCGATGCGGTTGAGGAGATGCAGTTCCACGTCGTCATCCGCCTCTTCCGAGAGCCGGACGACCTGCTCGTAGGCCTGGATCGCCTTCTGCCACTCTTCCCGCTGCTCGTGCAGGCGGGCCTGTTCCTTCAACTTCGCGATGGACCTCATCGTCCAATTCCGTCACTGGCGGCGCGAGCCGCTTGGTACTCCGCGATTCGGCGCGAGAGGATGCGGTCGACCCCCGCATCCCTGAGCCGCAGCCGACTCGCGGCCGCCGATAACAGCAACTCGTCGGGCAGCATGCCGATGACCTCGGTCGAGGCCACGCGGCCACCATGCTCCGCGACGAGCATCTCGATCGTTTCGAACACATCCATGGGGGACACCAGGCGCGAGTCCTCCAGATTCATGGAGATCTGTAGCGCCTCCTGCCCCGTCAGCTCCAGGGCGAGGGCCCGAAGGCCCGGAAACCCGCCGCCGCTCTCTCGGATACGGGCCGCGATCCCGGCAGCATCCCGCAGCGAGATGCCCTCGACGAACACGTTCCAGGCAAGGAGCACCGGTCGGACACCGACGCACGTCGCACCTGCCGTCGGGTGTGCTCCGGGGTGCGACCACCCCTCCGGCAGCAGGTCCGGCCGGCGTTCCGGCGGCCACCCTGCCGCGAGCGTTTCGAATCCGCCCCTCCGGAGCTCGGCGAGGCGACGACCGGGTGGATCCGAGGCCTGCCCGTAGAAGTAGACCGGCACGCCGAGTTCCCCGGCGATGGCGTGGCCCACCCGGTGCGCGCAGCCTCGCGCCGCGTCCAGGCTTGTCCCTGCCAGGGGAATGAAAGGCAGCACGTCCAGCGCCCCGATGCGGGGGTGTACGCCTTCGTGCCGCCGCATGTCGATCCGCTCGTACGCCACGCGCGCCGCGGCGAGTGTGGCTCGCTCCACGACGGAAGGCGAGCCGATCAGCGTCACGACCGAGCGGTTGTGATCGGCATCTGCCGACCAGTCCAGCACCTCGGCGCCGGCGGACCGAATCGCGGCGAGGATCGCCTCGATGGTCTTGCGATCGCGCCCTTCGCTGAAGTTGGGCACCGCTTCCAGGATACCGCCGCTCATCCGCACGAAGATAGAGTCGCGCCGTTACGATAACAAGCCGTCAAACGACGCGAACGCCCCGCTTCCAGACGCCTCGGACAAGGTTTTCTCCGAAGCGGTAGGGGATCTCCCGGTAATCGGCCGCCCCCCAGACCACGAGATCCGCCGGTGCTCCGGGGCGCAGCGTTCCGCGCCCGTCCTCGAGTCGCAGTGCCCGTGCTCCCCCTGCTGTAGCCGCGACCAGCGCTTCCAGTGGATCGAAGCCCATCTGTGAGCAGGCGAGGGTCAGGATCAGCGGCATGCTCGGCGAGGGCGAGGATCCCGGGTTGTAATCCGTGGCGAGTGCAACGGTCGCCCCCGCATCCAGGAGCCGGCGCCCCGGCGCGTACTCCTTCCGGCCGAGGAATAGCAGCGTGCCAGGCAGAAGCGTGGCCACCGTGTCGCTCCGTGCGAACATGCGGATCGCGAGATCGCTCACCTGGCCGAGGTGGTCGGCCGAAGCCGCGTTCAGCTCCATCGCCAGCTCGGCGCCGCCGGAGTTCTCGAGCTCGTCCGCGTGCACCTTGGGCCAGAGCCCGTGCGACAACCCCGCCTCGAGAATCTTGCGTGACTCGACCGGGTTGAACACCCCCGGCTCCATGAAGACATCGCAGAAGACGGCGAGCCCGGCCTCGGCGACCGCGGGGATCATCTCCTGGATGACCAACTCGACGTAGCGACTCCGCTGCCCTCGGTGCTCGGGCGGGACTTCGTGGGCGCCCATGAACGTCGGGACCAGGTCGAGTGGGCCCTCCTCGTCCAGCCGACGAATCGCACGCAGCATCTTGAGCTCATCCTCCGTCGTGAGCCCATAGCCGCTCTTGACCTCGGCGGTGGTCGTGCCCAGGCGTAGCATTGCACGGAGCCGCGGGCGGGTGATCTCGACGAGCTCATCCTCGGATCGGGCGCGCAGGTCGTTCACCGAGGCGTTGATCCCGCCGCCCTGGCGGGCGATCTCCATGTACGGCACGCCGCGGCAGCGCAGCGCGTACTCTTCGGCGCGCCACCGTCCGAAGACCGCGTGCGTGTGCGAGTCCACGAACCCCGGCGTGACCACGCCGCCACGGCAGTCGACGCGCTCGGCATCGGGAAAGCGGGCCATGAGGTCCGCCTCCGCGCCGACGGCGGCGATGCGACCGTTCGCCACGGCGACGGCGGCGCCCGTCCTCACGCTCTCCTCGTTCGCCGACTCACAGGTGATCACCTGACCCGCGCGGGTGAACAGAATCGTGCTCATCGACCGGCCTCCTCACCGTGAAGCGATGCGAGTTCGCCCGACCGGACGAGCGCCTCGAGCGCCGCGATGTCCGGGGCGAGTACGCGGTCGCGGCCGAGTGGAGCCACGCGCTCGCGTACCCGCTCGTACGCCGCCTCGACGCCGCGCCCCGGGCGGAGCGGCTTCAGATGCTCCAGCGCCTGTGCCGCCGTGAGGAGCTCGATCGCGAGCACCGTCTCCAGCAGCCGGACCGACTCGCGCAGCTTGAGCGCCGAGGCCACGCCCATGGAGACGTGGTCCTCCTTGTTGTTGTCGGTCGGGATCGAGTCGACGCTCGCCGGCTGTGCCCGGAGCTTCAGCTCCGTCACCAGCGACGCGGCCACGATCTGTGGCATCATGAGCCCCGAATTGACCCCCGCATCCGTCGTGAGGAAAGCGGGCAATCCGGAGAGCGTGGGGTCGACCAGCCGCGCGATCCGCCTTTCGCTGATGCTCGCCAGGTCGGCACATGCCAGCGCCACCACGTCCAGCACCTGCGCGACCGGCTGGCCGTGGAAGTTGCCGCCACTCAGCACCCGCTCTTCTTCGGGGAAGATGAGCGGATTGTCCGTCGCGCTGTTCGCCTCGACCTCCAGCACCTGCCGCGCGAAGGCGAACGCATGGCGCGCCGCGCCGTGCACCTGGGGCATGCAGCGCAGGGAGTAGGCGTCCTGGACGCGCGGATCGCCGTGTCTGTGCGACTCGCGGATCTCCGAATCACGCAGTAGAGCCCTGAGCCGCGCAGCACTCGTCGCCTGGCCCGGGTGCGGGCGCACGCGCTGGATCGCCTCGTCGAACGCGACCGGCGTCCCCCGAAGCCCTTCCAGGCTCATCGCGCCGGCCACCTCCGCCGTCTCCACGGCGCGCTCCGCGGCGAGTAGCGCCAGCGCGCCGATCCCCGTCTGCACCTGCGTGCCGTTGTTCAGTGCGAGCCCTTCCTTCGCCTCGAGCGTCAGCGGCTCCAGCCCGACCCGGCGCAGCGCCTCCCCGCCCGGCAGTCGCTCGCCCCCGTGAACGGCCTCGCCCTCACCCATCAGCACGAGCGCCAGGTGCGAGAGCGGCGCCAGGTCGCCGGATGCGCCCACGCTTCCCCGCTCCGGGATCACCGGGTGCACCCGTCGGTTGAGCAGTTCGAGGAGCAGCTCGATCACCGACGGCCGCACGCCCGAGTGCCCCAGCGCCAGCACATTGGCGCGAAGCAGCGTCACGGCTCGCACTTCCGCTTCGGGTAGCGGGTCGCCGACCCCGGCGGCGTGACTACGGATCAGGTTGACCTGGAGCTCGCGGATCCGATCGGGCGGCACCACCACCTCGGAGAGCGCGCCGAACCCCGTCGTCAGCCCGTAGACGACGCGTCCCTCCGAGACCAGCCGGTCCACGAACGCCCGCGCCGCCTCGATGCGCGGCCGCACCTCCGACGCGAGCCGCACCACCGGCCCGTCCTCACCCGCCACGCGCTCGATGTCCTCCAGGCGCAGGCGATCGCCATGAATCTCCAGAACACTGTTCATGGAGCCGAAGATAGGCGGGGGCCGGAGGCTTTACAAGCCGAATCCACCGGCCCACCGGACGCGATCCGGCGCCCTGGGTCCCGGTCCGGGCGACAGCGCCAGATTCGTGTCCGGTGACCACGAGCTCGAGGCCTCGTCCAATCCACCTGGAAGCCACCTCGAAACCGGACGCGTGGGGCCCGCCCGCGCCTGAACCCGCGCCTGAACACGCGCCTGCCCCTGCCCGATTCGTCGGCGGTCGGGCAGGGGCAGATCAGCGTGGAAGCGATCGATCCGAACGGGTCCGCTTCGCAGTGGGCGAAATTGCGACGGCTTGCCCTACCGCGGCGCGGGCGGCGGGGCGAGGGGCTCGATCGAATCGTAGCGCTCGTCGTGCCTGAACTTGATGTGCTGATTGTCCAGCAGGTGCACGTTGAAGCGGAACATCAGGTTGCCGTTGATCGACTTCACGAAGTCGAAGTTGGCCTGCCAGCGATGGATGTCGCGCGAGAACGACAGGATGTGGTCGCTGAACTCCCCATCCGTGAACGAGTAGCTCGTCCGCCAGTTCACGCTCCAGTGCTCGGTCGGCTGGAAGGAGACGGTGCCCCGGACCATCTGGTCGCCCTCGGCGTCGGAGCCGGCCGGCGGACGCCGGAGCGAGTACGTCAGGTCGGCGCGCCACGTCCCGACCGCGCCTCGCGGGCCGCGGCTGTACGACTGTTCGGGCCCCATGAACGAGCCGCTTCCGGGAAGGTCCAGATCGTCTTCGGCATCCGTTTCGACGGAGTCCGCCGCCGTGACATCCTCTGCCCGGTCGGAGGAACGTCGCCCGAGGCCCAGCACGCGGAAGATCCACGAGTCGCTGTCCAGGGAGAACGACGTTTCCAGGCTACGGAGCCGCGGCTCGAAGGTCCGGTGCTCGTGGCCATCCTCATCCGTGTCCATGCGGAAGATGTCGTGGCTCAGCCGGAACGAGAGCCCCTCCAGCAGATCCGAGCTGACCGTGTGGCTGAGCTGCGTCGTGGTGAAGCCGTACTCGTCGCGCTTGGCCCGGGCGAAGTCGTAGACCATCGCCGAAGTCTGCAACGAGAGCAGCTTGATCTTCCTGGACTGCGGCAGGCGGCGCGGCTCACCCGTCAGGCTCGCCGCCGTGGTGTCGACCGCCTCGGCCGTGGAATCTCCATCTTCGTCCTTATACTTCGCCTCGAACGTCTGGCGGAGCGTGAGTCGCAGTTGATTCGTCTCGTGTCCCGCCTGCTCGCCGAAGATCTCGCGCTGGCGGTCCGTGACTTCGGGGACCGGCGAGTAGCTGTAGCTCAGGCTCGGGTCGATCGAGTGGCGCAGCCGGCTGAACGGCCCGAAGCCCGGCCAGAAACCATAGAGGTTGGTGTTGAGCGATGCGCTGAAGTTGACGCGCGTCGGCCCGGCGACCTGCTCGCCGCCCGTCGCGGCCGACTCCACGATCCGCCCGCCGAAGGATACCGAAGGCGAGAACGTACTCGTCCCGATCAGCCGCTGCGTGTAGCTGAGCGCCGTGTTCCAGTTGACCGTCCGGTCGAACTCCGCGGGATACGCCGGCACGAGCGCGGAGTCCACGACGGTCGTGTCCCCGACCCACGGCTTCAGATCTCGACTGTTCTCCTGGAAGTTGGCGCTCTGGCTCCAGGAGAAATTCCCCATCCGGAAGCTCGACTGCACGTTTCCCGACCGCGTCTGGCTATCGCGGTTCGCGGCCCCGGGCCGCGCCTCATCCGCATCGGTCCTCTGTGCGTCGAAGCTTACGCTCCCGTTCCACGTCGCGTTGTTGAACCACCGCGCCTCACCCGTGGACGGGAAGAGCGTGATCGGTGTAACGTTCAGCGACATCGACGGCAGCTTCCACACCGTCCGGTTCTCGGTCAGGTACTGATTGCGGCTGGCGCCGATGTTCAGCCGACCCCAGTCGAAGGAGTGGCTCAGACTCGCACTCGAAGAGATGGACCGGGTGAGCTGTTCGGGATCGAACGAACGCTCCTCCACGAAGTGCGACGACGATGCGAAGTTTCCACTGAGCTGGACCGACGTGTTCTCACCCGGCTGCCAGCTGTTGCTCGTGCTCAGCGTGAGGTTCGTGTTCCCATCCGCTCCCCAGTAGTGCGTGAAGTCCACGCCGCCACGCAGGAACTGCTGTGCCCAATTGTACTGGAAGCGACCGTTCAGCGCCTTCCAGTCATTGCTGCGCCAGCCGAACGCCATCTGGGCATCCATGTAATCGTTGATCGCCCAGTAGTAGCCCAGGTTGGTGATCTGCCGCTGCATCCCCGAGCTCGTGCGGACGACGTCGCTCAGGGCGAAGTCCGGGGTGAGCAGTCCGCTGCGGCGCCCCTGCTTCATGCTCTGCACCATGAACGGCAGCCAGAAGACCGGCACGTCCTGGAAGCGGAGCGTGACGTTGCGCGCGACCAGGATCTCGTCGTGCACGATCTTCACGCTCTCGGCCGCGAAGTGATAGTGCGGCACGTCCAGGTCGCAGGAGGTGAACTCGGTGTGGGCGCCGTAGATGCGGTTCTCGCCCGCCGTGTAGAGCTCGTTGCCGTGGACGAACCAGGTGCCGTCCTGTGAGAATGTGGTGCGCGCGCCCAGCGCCACGCCGAGCCGGCGGTCCACGTTGTAGCAGACCTGATCGCTTTCGACCGGCTCGCCCTCGGTCCCCTCGAGCACGGGCTTGCCGTAGCCGCAGATGATGGACGTCGGCTCGTTGTAGACGAGGAGCGAGTCGGAGCGCATCGACTGCCCCTCCCGCCTCAGCGATGGAGTGCCGACCAGCTCGAGCCGTCCGCTGTCCGCCACGAACGTCGCGCCACCCTGCGCCGTGTACTCGGTGAGCGTGTACCCCTCGAGACCCCGCAGCGCCGCCGCGAAGGAGTCCGGCGACATGTGCACGATCACCGGTGCGCCGGGGAGCAGTGCGGGGCCGCGGCCCGCTGCCCGGGACTCCGTGAGCGTCGTGGGCGACGGCGGTCCGGAAGGATCCTCTCCTGCCGGGTCGACGGGCGCACCCGTCGGTGTCGACGGGTCCAGCGGTACGGCGCCCGGATCCACACGAGGCGCTACGGGCTGGGTGGGATCGGTCGCCTGGACGGAATCCCTGGCCCCGGCCCCCGCGCGCTCGACACCGGGCCCCGTGGGTTTGCCCGTGGCACCCGCGGCGCCTTCCTCGTTTGCAGCGCTGTCCACGGCCACGCTGTCCAGGGCCGGCCGCCCCGCGCGATCGAGTGCACGAAGCTTCTCCAGCGCCCGCTCGCGCACCGACTTCGCTTCTGTCTTCCGTGGCGGCTCCTGTGCCGAGAGCGACGATACGAACGGTCCTCCGGCGAGCAGTGCCGCGAAGCCGAACAACGTCGCCAGCCGCCTCACATGGTGCCTGGCGCCCACTGCTCCGACTCCAGTTCTTCCATGTAACGGGCGCGACGCCGCTCGACCACCTTGGCCAGGCCGATGCTGACCTCGTAAAGCAGGATCAGCGGCACCATCAGGAAGAGGGTGAGGACGATGACGTCGCCCGGCGTGATCAGGCTTGCGACGATCGTCATGATCACGATCGCGTAGCGCCGCTTCGAGGCCAGCATCGCCGAATCCACGATGCCGACCATCGCGAGCAGGAGGACGACCACCGGCAGCTCGAAGACCAGACCGAACGCCAACAGCAGCCGGATCACGAATGACATGTAGGGGCCGATCACGACGGTGGGCTGCAGCGTTTCCGTCTGGAAGCCCATCATGAACTCGATCGTGACCGGAAGTGCCGCGAAGTAGGCCAGCGCGACGCCCCCGGCGAAGAGGACGAGGCCCAGGTAGAAGGTCGGTACGATCGCCCGTCGCTCGTGCTTCAGGAGCGCAGGCGAGACGAAGGCCCAGATCTGGTAGACCAGGACAGGCGACGCCAGGAGCGCTCCGACCAGGATGGCCAGCTTGAGCGTGATAAAGAACGGATCCGTCGGGCTCAGGTAGCCGAGCCGCTCGTCCGCCACGTACGGCCGGATCGGGTCGACGAGGAGACCCAGTACATCGAAGCGGGTCACCACCACGAACCCGATCACGACACCGACCATGAGCGCAGCCAGCGCCCAGATGATCCGCGTGCGCAGTTCCTCGAGATGGTCGAGGAACGGCATCTCCGCAACGTTCGGTGCGGGCTGCTTGCGGTTCGCCTGCTTCATTGCAGCGGGAGCTCCACCTGCCGGTCGTCGAGTGCGGTGCGGGTGCGACGCGCACTCAACTCACGCAGCTCCTCGACGAACTCATCGATGTCCTGGAAGTTTCGATAGACGGAAGCGAAGCGGACGTAGGCCACGTGGTCACGCCGCTTGAGCCGCTCCATCACCATCTCGCCGATGACGCCGCTCTCGATCTCATCCTGTGCGAGGCGGCTCAGCTCATCCTCGATCTCGTCGACCATCTCCTCGATCTCCGAGACCGAGATCGGGCGCTTGGCACAGGGCAATCGGATCGAGCGGAGCAGCTTGCGCCGGTCGTACGGCTCCGACGCGCCGTCCTGCTTCATCACCTGAAGCGGCCGCTCCTCCACGTACTCATAGGTCGTGAAGCGGCGGCCGCAGCTGAGGCACTCGCGGCGTCGACGCACGGCCCGGCCCTCGCGGCTGGTGCGCGAATCGACGACGCGATCCTCGATCTCGTGACAATAGGGGCAACGCATGGGCGTAAAAAAGTACGTTCCACCGGGACGAACGCTCGGTGCCGATGCCCCGGGCCGGCGACCGCGTCTCCCGATGGAACGGTCAATGGGGAAGCGTCAACGTCCCCTGAGGCGTCGGAGCGCATCGCCGGCCAGGCGCGCTTCCTCGCTCTGAGGATAGCCGGACCGGACTCGGGTGAAATATTCACGCGCCCGCGAAATGTTCCCCCGCTCCTCGGACACGACGCCCGCACGGTAGAGTGCCTGCGGCGCACGTGCAGAGTTCGGGAAGAGCTCGATCACGCGCTCGAACTCCTGCAATGCACGGTCGAACGACCGCTCCTGCACGTACGTCTCTGCCAGTTGGTA
>CALKIP010000009.1 GCA_937995995.1 uncultured bacterium | reverse complement strand
GGTACCAGCCGGTCCATGACGCGGGAGTAGAGCGCCATCCCCGCCTCCAGGCACTTCGGCGTCACCCCGCCGATCACCTTCGGCGTGTTCTTCGTCTGCCACTGCTCGTTCCCCGGATCCACTCGCTCGGGGCTGAAGCAGAGGAAGAAGTCCGCGCCGACTCGCCGACCCGCCCGCTCGAGCGTGGGAAGGACGAGCTCCCGTGTCGTGCCCGGGTAGGTCGTCGATTCCAGGATGATGAGCTGCCCCGGCCGCAACGCTTCGGCGACCGCTTCCGTGGCCGCCACCACGTAGCTCACATCCGGGTCCTTCGTCTTGGAGAGCGGCGTGGGCACGCAGATCGAGATCGCGTCGCACTCCGTGAGGCGTGCCATCGCGGTCGTCGCCGAGAATCGCCCGCTCTCGACCGCCCGTGCCACATCCTCCGCCGCCACGTCCCGCACGTGTGATCGGCCGGCATTCACCTCGTCCACCACCCGCTTCGAGACGTCGAAGCCGACCACACGATACCCCGCGCGCACCAGCTCCATCGCCAACGGTAGCCCTACGTAGCCCAGCCCCACCACTCCGCACGTCACGCCCTGCACCTCGATGCGTGACAGCAGGTCTCGCAGTTCCGACGATGGACTCATCAATGGCTCCCTCTGATTTGGATTCGGGATCAACGCCCCTCGATCATCGAAGCAGGTCGGCACTTGCACCGCTGCTCTCCGGGCGAGACGAGGGCTGGTGAGGGGGAATCCCACACGCTCGCGCTCGTCCGACTCGAGCCGTGTCGCGATCCACCGGCTCCGAAATCATACCCCGTTCGGAGCATCCGGCTCCGACCGAAAACGGCGCACGAGGGCCTTCAACAGCCCATCGATCGTATACTCCTCCGCCACGATCTCAACGGGAAGGCCGTGCCGTCGTGCCGTCCGGGCCGTAATCGGGCCGATCGCCGCGACCACCGCCCGCCCCACTTCCGTTCCGACCACAGCCACGAAGCTGTCGACGGTGGACGATGCCGTGAAGGTGATGACGTCGACCTCGCCGGAAGCGATTCGGCGGCGTAGTTCCACGGCGCACCTCGTGTCGGGAATCGAGCGGTACGCCTCTACTCGGTCGACCACCGCACCGTGGGCGGCGAGCCCCTCCGCCAGTACCGGACGTGCACCCGCCGCGAGCGGCAGGAGGATCCGTACGCCCTCCAGCGGCTGCGCTTTGCCTGCGCTCAACCGGGCCTCGGCATCCAGTACCGCGTCCACGACCGCCTCCGCCACGTACTCCGAGGGCACGGCGTCGGCCACGAAACCGTGCTCCGAAAGTGCACCAGCCGTCGACGGGCCGACGCACCCGAAGCGAACGCCTTCGAGCGTGCCGGCGTCCAGCCCGGATTCGTGGAACACCTCCCAGAAGAATCGGACGCCATTCACGGAGGTGAAGACGATCCAGTCGTAGCTGCCGGCGCGCTCGACGGCACGCTGAAGCGGCTCCGGGTCCTCGGCACCCACGACGCGCGTCGTAGGCGCGACGATCGCCTCTGCGCCGCACCGCTCGAGGCCGGCGACGAGCGCCTCGGCCTGCGCCCGCGGTCGCGTCACCAGCACCCGCACCCCGGAGAGTGCACGCTCCATGGTATGCACCCGGCTACGCCTCCGTCGTCAGATCGGCGACGCCGCTCGGTGGCAGCGGCTCGGCTCCGGGCTTCGGTGGGAAGAGCGCCTTGAGCAGCGGCGGCGCCAGGAACGTCGTCACCATCACCATCAACGTGAGCGCACTGAATTCGCCCACATCCAGTACGCCCGACGTCAACCCGAGCTGCGAGAAGATGAGGCCGACCTCACCCCGCGGGATCATCCCGACGCCGATCACGCTCTTCTTCCCCTTGAACCACACCGGCGCATACCCCGCCACGAACTTGCCGATCACCGCCGCCGCGATCAGCCCGAATCCGACCAGCAGCACGCTCATGTCCGCGAACGTGGTCACGTCGACCGAAGCACCGACCGAGACGAAGAAGATCGGAACGAAGAAGTGCCCCAACCGGACGGTCCCCTCCTCAATCGCCCCAGCCTGCGGCGTCGGCTGGAGCAGCAGCCCGGCAGTAAAGGCGCCGATGATCAGCGCTGAACCCACTGCATCCGCAAGGTATGCCACCAGGAACGCCAGAGCGAGCGCCATCGTCGTGACCGTCTCCCTACGGCCCAGCCGCTCGAGTAGCGCGAACGCCGGCGGCACCACAATGCGCCCGAGGACCAGCACGCCGATGATGAAGCCGAAGGCGACCAGGGCGATCAGTGCCACGCTCCCGAATGTGACTTCCTGCCCCGCGACGATCCCGCTCACGACGCCCAGGATGATCAACCCGATCACATCGTCGATCACCGCTGCTCCAAGGATGATCTGGCTCTCCGGTTCCTGAAGCCGTCCCAGATCCGAGAGGACCCTCGCGGTGATCCCCACGGACGTCGCCGTAAGAGCCGCACCGGCAACGATCGCGGGCATCTGCTCCATCCCGAGTGCGGTCGCCACCAGGTACCCGAGGACGAAGGGCAGCACCACGCCGACCAGAGCCACCATTCCCGACGAACCGCCTACCTTCAACAACTGCCTGAGATCCGTCTCCAGCCCGATCTCGAAAAGAAGGATGATGACACCGACTTCCGCCAGCAAGTGCACAATCTGGTTCTGGGGATCCACGATTCCCAGAACGGAGCCGCCGATCACCACACCGGCAAGCAACTCGCCCAGCACTGAAGGCTGCCCGACGCGCTCCGCCAGTTCACCGAAGATCTTTGCCGAGACCAGGATGACGACGACCATCAACAGAAAATCCGGCACCGACACCACAGCGGGTGTCGTTCCGGATTCTTGCCAGGCCATTACGGCAGCGAACGGCATTCAACCTCCCACGAAGCGCATCGATACTCCCGACCAAAAAGAACGCGTCCGGCACGGATCGTACCGGACGCGAACTCGGGAGCGGCCCCAACTACGGGCACGCTTCGAGATCATTCGCCCGTGCCAGACCTTTCGGCCACACGGGCGAATTTTTCACCCTGCCTTGCGAATCTTCCCCGCCGAGATGCAACGCGTGCACACGCGGACGCGCTTGTTCTCACCCGACTCCGTCACGATACGAACACGACGCAGGTTCGGGATCCAACGCCGACGCGTCTTGTTGTTGGCGTGGCTTACATTGTTGCCGAAGGCCGGGCCCTTGGCGCAAACATAGCATACGCGAGCCATATCGTCCTCGCTTTCTACCTCGATTTCCTCATCGTCCGCCCCGGCTCGCGAGCTCGGACGGCGGGCTGCCGCCCGGGCGCCAGCCCGCGCTACTGCTGCGGTGCCGACTCCTCGGCCCCCGAATCCGTCCCGGCCGCGGGTACGGCCTCGACCTCGACCGCCTCGATGAAGCCCGTCGCGAACTCGGCCTCCATCCGGTGGCTCTCATTGGCGATCGCACCCTCCTGCTCCCAGGCGCTCAGAACCGAGTCGCTCATCATGAGCACCCGGCCGGCCACCGTGACGCTCGCCCCACCCTCGACGCTGACTTCGTCGGCCATGAGAGCCGGCGCCAGCTTGATCAGGAAGGGCATTCCCTTCGACGTCGTCGTCCAGAACGCCTGCGAGCCAAGCCGACTGGCCACCGAAATGCCCTCCAGCCGGACGTCCGTTCCCACATAGGTGGTCAGTTCGTTCACCAGATCGTCCAGCGCCACCGTCGCGGCCGCGATGCCCGAGTCGGTGTCCACATCCTCCTCGACCACCTGCGGCCCGCTCGGCTGAGCCGAAGCACCGAGCCAGTACATGAAGCCCCCAATGGCCAGAAGGGAGGCCAGCATCCAGATCCAGGTGCCCTGACCGGAGGAACTACGGCGTTCAGTCGACTTGTCCGTCATGGAAAGACCCCTACTCCACGAGTTCGATAATCGCCATTTCGGCGGCGTCTCCCGGACGAGGCCCCAGGTGCAGCACCCGCGTGTATCCGCCCGGCCGGTCCGCATACCTCGGACCGATTTCATCGAATAGCTTTCCTACAACTTCGCGATCGTGGATCTTTCGCGCAACCAGCCGGCGCGCGTGGAGGTCTCCCCGCTTCGCCTTGGTGATCAGCGGCTCGGCGTAGCAGCGCAGCTCCTTCGCCTTCGCCGTCGTCGTCTCGATTCGGCCGTGCCGGAACAACGACGTGGCCAGGTTGCGAAACATTGCTTCGCGGTGCTCCGCCGTCCGCGAAAAATGACGACCCTTCTTGCGGTGCCTCATGACGCCTGCTCCTCCTCCTTCACATCGGCGCCTTTCTCGGCTTCGGCGCCCTCACCGGACTGCTCGACCAGCCACAGCTCGCCATCTTCGCCTTCCTCGAGCCGCATGCCGAAGTGAAGGTTGTGCTCCTTCAGGAACTGCCGGATCTCCTCGAGAGACTTCACGCCGAAGTTCTCAATGTCCAGCATCTGCGCTTCCGTCCGCTGAACCAGATCGCCCAGCGTGACGATGTTCTCCTTCTTCAGTGAGTTGACCGAACGCACCGACAGCTCTGCCAGCTCGTCGATCGGGCGACGGAACAGCTCGATGAGCGGCTGTGGAACCCGAACCGCATCCTTCACCGGCGGCTGCGGCGCGGCCGTCTCGCCGAAGCGAAGCATGTACTCCAGGTGCTTGCGTGCCAGCTCCGCAGCGTACGCCACCGCATCGGCGGGCTGCATGCTGCCGTTCGTCTCCACCAGCATCGTCAGCCGGTCGAAGTCCGTTCGCTGGCCGACACGCGTCTCTTCGACCGTGAAATTGGCCCGAAGCACCGGGTTGTAGATCGAGTCCACCCGGACCAGATCCACCGGGCTCCCCTTCGGGAGCACGTGCTGCTCCGCGGGAACGAACCCACGCCCCTTGTTCACATAGAGCACCACGTTCAGCTCCTCGTCGTCCTGGAGCGTGAACAGATGGTGATCCGGGTTGACGATCGTGACGTTGCTCGTCTCCTCGATGACCCGCGCCGTCACAGGCCCCGCCTTGTCCACGCGGAACTCGAGCGTCGCCTCTTCGACACCTTCGTCCAGCGCCAGCACCAGCGTCTTCAGGTTCTGGATGATCTGATGGACATCCTCGACCACGCCCGACACCGTCTGGTGCTCATGGACCACACCGTCCATACGGAAGGCCCACACCGCGCTCCCCTGCAGCGACGAGAGCAGGATGCGGCGCATGCTGTTGCCGAGCGTCTGCCCGAAGCCACGCTCGAGTGGCGCAAGCACGAACTGCGCAAGCCGCCCATCCTCCGAGCGGGACTCCACCTCGATGCGCTGGGGCAGAACCAATCCGGTTAGATCTAGCTCCACGGTCGCCTCCAAAAATTAGAGAGCAGGATTCAGGATTCGAGCGTAGGGGTTCAGGGCCGGCCAAACCGCCTCCCCGAACCCCGAACACCGAATCCGGACTCCCGGCCTACTTCGAGTAAAGCTCGACGATGAGCTGCTCCTGGACCGCGAGCGGAATGTCCGCCCGGCTCGGCCGCTCGAGCATCCGGCCCGTCCGCGTCCCCTCATCCAGCGCCAGCCACCGCACCGTCTCCGGTCGGGTCTTCGACTCCAGCGACGCCTGAACCGGCAGAATGTCGCGCGACGACTCGCGAACCCGCACCTCATCGCCCGGCTTCACCACGGCACTCGGGATGTTGACCACGCGACCGTTGACCTCGACGTGACCATGGCGCACCAGCTGCCGCGCCTGGCTGCGGCTCGATGCGAACGAAAGCCGATAGACGATGTTGTCCAACCGACTCTCGAGAGCGATCAGGAGATTCTCGCCCGTGACGCCCGGCTGCTTGGCCGCCCGCTCGAACAGATTCCTGAAGTAGCGCTCGCCCACGCCGTAGATACGCTTGACCTTCTGCTTCTCACGAAGCTGCAGCCCGTACTCCGACGCCTTGCGCCGGCGCGCCTGAGCCAACCCGTGCTGACCCGGCGCGTAGTTGCGCCGCTCGATAGGACACTTGTCCGTGTAGCACTTCGTGCCCTTCAGAAACAGCTTCTGCCCCTCACGGCGGCAGAGCTTGCAAACCGGACCGGTATAACGACCCATCGCTTGTCTGGTTCTCCCGTTCTCGACTGTTCTCTCAAGGACGTCTTCCCGCCCGAACGGTTTGGCGGTTTACATCCGTGACCTCGCCGGCTTTGCCGACCCTTAAACCCTACGCTTCTTCGGGGCCCTGCAGCCGTTGTGCGGGATCGGCGTCACATCGCGGATCGACCGCACCTGCAGACCGGCGGCGGAAAGCGCCTGGATCGCGGACTCACGGCCGCTACCCGGACCCTGCACGCGCACGTGCACCCGCTTCATCCCCAGGTTCACAGCCTCACGGCCGGCCTGCTCGGCCGCCACCGTCGCCGCGAACGGCGTCGACTTCTTCGACCCCTTGAAGCCGGCCTTTCCTGCACTACCCCACGACACGACGTTCCCCTGCATGTCCGTGATGCTGACCACGGTGTTGTTGAACGTCGCCGTGATGTGCGCCATCCCCTCGGCGTCGATGCTCTTGCGCGCACGCTTCGAACGCGCGCCCTTCTTCGGATTCGCCATTCCGTCTCCTGCGGCTCTCCCT
Source organism: uncultured bacterium (assembly GCA_937995995.1). GTDB lineage: Bacteria > Gemmatimonadota > Gemmatimonadetes > Longimicrobiales > RSA9 > CALBZE01. The sequence continues at coordinate 13,554 of CALKIP010000009.1, read as the reverse complement.
AGGTCCCTTGCCCTAGCCCTGGCCATGCGGCGCGCGACGCGCGCCACCCATTACTTCTTCGGCGCCTTCTTCTTGCCGGCAATCGCCTGACGGGTGCCCTTGTGTGTACGCGCGTTCGTGTGCGTCCGCTGACCGCGCACCGGCAGGCCACGACGATGCCGCTGACCACGGTAGCAGCCAATGTCCATGAGACGCTTGACGTTCATGGACACCTCCGTCCGCAGCGAACCCTCGACCTTGTACTGGTTCTCGATCGTGCGCCGCAGCCGGCTCACCTCCTCGTCCGACAGCTCGTGCACACGACGAGCGGGACTGACCCCCGTCTGCTCCAGGATCTTCTGGGAGGTGGTGTGGCCAATGCCGTAGATGTAGGTCAATGCGATCTCGATCCGCTTGTTGCGCGGAAGATCGACGCCTGCGATTCGCGCCATCCTTTATCGCTCCGGTAATGCCGTGGCCCGCGACCCTCGCGGTCGCGAGCGCGTCCGTGAAAGAGCGCTCTAGCCCTGCCGCTGCTTGTGCCGCGGATTCTTCTTGCAGATGACCCGAACCACACCGGCTCGCTTGATCACCTTGCAATGCTCACAGATCGGTTTGACACTGCTGCGAACCTTCATACCCGCCGCCTTGGTCGAAATTATCGAACAGCTTGGGAATATACCAGTATTTCCAGCCGGAATCAAGCCACCCGCTACCGTACCGGCCGTTCACCACCCACCGACGCGTTAGACGGCACTCGAGGCGGTGTCGCCGTATCGAGTCAGGCGCTCGACTTCGGCAACTCCCCCGCTCCGCCGAGGACGCGATGGCGTCCGGGACCGATCGGTTCGTTCGCAGCTGACCGTACGCGCTATGTACCGGTGAGGATGCGCGGACCGGTTTCCTCGATCGCGACCGTGTGCTCGAAGTGTGCGCTCCGCGCGTGGTCGAGCGTGACCACGGTCCAGCGGTCGGATAGCGTCCGGACTTCGGGTGTGCCGGCATTGATCATCGGCTCGATGGCCAGGACCATTCCGACGGCCAGGCGCACGCCGCGCCCTGGGCGCCCCCAGTTGGCCACCTGAGGCTCCTCGTGCATCTCACGTCCGATGCCGTGCCCCACCAGATCGCGGACGACGCCGAAGCCGGCCTCCTCGGCAACGGTTTGTACGGCGTGCCCTATGTCGCCCAGGCGGTTGCCTGCCCGTGCCTGTGCGATTCCGGCATCCAGCGCCTGCTGCGTGACGTCGAGGAGTCTCGCCGTTTCCTCGTCGATCTCGCCGACCGGCAGCGTGCGCGCCGAGTCGGCGTACCAGCCTTCGAGTTTCACCCCGACGTCGACGCTGACGATGTCTCCGTTCTCGAGGACACGCCGTGGGCTCGGGATCCCGTGCACGACCTCGTGGTTGACCGAGATGCACGCACTCGCCGGAAAGCCGTAGAGCCCCTTGAACGCGGGTACTGCGCCTTCGTGCGATCGGATGTACTCCTCGACGAAGCGGTCCAGGTCGGCCGTACTGATGCCGGCCTCGACATGTGAGGGAAGCTCCTCGAAGAGTTTGCCGATGATGCGCCCGGCGCGCGCCATCGCCTCGATCTCAGCCGGCGTCTTCAGGGAAATCACGAATCCAGCGCCTCGAGTACGTCCGACTGCACCTCTTCCACGCCCCGATCACCGTCGATGCGCCGCACCGGCGTGTCGCTCTCCTCGTAATAGGCGATGAGTGGCTCGGTCTGCTCGCGGTAAACCTCGAGTCGACGCCGCACGGTCTCCGCGGCATCGTCCGGGCGTTCGACCAGGGTGCCGCCACACGCGTCGCAGATGCCCGGCGTCCGCGGCGGGTCGAAATAGACGTTGTAGATCGTCCCGCACTCCGCACAGGTGCGCCGCCCACTCAGCCGCTTGACCAATTGATCGTCCGGCACATCGATGACGATCACCGCATCCAACGGCTTGCCGATCTCGGCCAGGAGCGTATCCAGCCCCTTCGCCTGTGGCAGCGTGCGCGGAAAGCCGTCGAAGATGAAGCCGGCTGCGTCCTCGTCGCCCGTGACCACCTCACGGACCAGCCCCAGGATGACGTCATCCGGGACGAGTTCGCCGGCGTCCATGTAGGACTTCGCCTTCAGCCCGAGCGGCGTGCCTTCCCTGGCGGCATCACGGAGCAGATCACCTGTCGAGAGTCGACGCAGATTGCGTCGCTCCGCCAGAAGTGCACCCTGCGTCCCCTTGCCGGCGCCAGGAGCGCCTAGAAGTATCAGATTCATTGGCTCACTTCGCTCGCGGGGCCAGGGAGAGGCGAGGGCCAGGGCGAGGCCGCGACTCTCCGCGCACCCTCTCGCCCCAGCCCTCTTCCTAGCCCAAGCCCTCGGCACGGAAACGCCGCGCCGCTCACATGTAACGCTGTCGACCCCGGTAGCGGACCCGTCCCTGCTTCATGAAGCCCTCATAGTGACGCAGCAGGAGGTGCTGCTGCATCTGCTGGACCGTGTCGAGCGCGACGCCGACCACGATCAGCAGCGAGGTGCCGCCGAAGAAGAACAACTCGCCGATTCCGAAGAAGTCGAAGAGCAGGAACGGCAGCAACGCGATCAGCGCGAGATAGATCGCACCGGGAAGCGTCACGCGGCTGAGAACGTAGTCGATGTACTCGGCCGTGCGCGCACCGGGCTTCACACCCGGCACGAAGCCACCCTGCTTCTTCAGGTTCTCCGCCAGATCCACCGGATTGAAGATGATCGCGGTGTAGAAATAGGTGAAGAACAGGATCAGGAGCGAGTAGCTGCCGTAGTACCACCAACTCCCGGGCTGCAGCGCGTCGGCCAGTCCCTGGAACGCGCGGACGTTGCTGAACTGCGCGATCGTGCCGGGCACGATGATCAGCGACTGCGCGAAGATGATCGGCATCACGCCCGCCGAGTTGATGCGCAGCGGGATGAAGCTCTTCTGCCCCTCACGGATCCGGCCGCGCCCCATGACTTTGCGCGGGATCTGCACCGGGATCTTGCGGGCCGCCATCGTCATCGCGACCACGCCGGCCACGACGGCGATCATCACGGCGACCAGCAACACCAGCTGGACGATCGAGATCACTCCCGTCGTCAGCGCCTCGAGCGTACGCGCGATGGCGCCGGGGAAGCCCTCGATGATCGAGAAGAAGATCAACAGCGAGGCCCCGTTCCCGATCCCACGCTCCGTGATCTGCTCACCGAGCCACATCACGAAGATCGCGCCCGCCGTCAGCACCAGCGCGGTGGACGCCAGGAAGAGGAAGCCAGGGTTCTGGACCGCGCCAAAGCTCGGGTTCTGCAAGAACACCGCGTACCCCCACGCCTGGACCAGCGCCAGGCCGACCGTGGCGTAGCGCGTCCACTGCGTCAGCTTCTTGCGACCTTCCTCATCCTTCTGGAGCTTCTCGATCGTGGGGAACACCGCGGCCAGCAACTGAAACATAATGCTGGCCGAAATGTACGGCATGATCCCCAGCGAGAGGACGGTGGCCCGCGAAAGCGCGCCACCCACGAACATGTCGTAGACCCCGAACAGCGTGCCCTGGAGCTGACCGAACTGCTCCCGTAGCGCCCCGACATCCACGCCCGGTGCCGTGATGTGCGCCCCGGTCCGGTAGATGAGAAGGACCATGAGCGTGAAGAGAATCTTCTCCTTCAGCTCCGGGACACGAAAGAGGTTGGGAATCGGGTTCGCCATGGACTCAGCTCTCTAACAGCTCGATGCTTCCGCCGACCGCCTCGATCTTCGACCGCGCACTCGCACTCACCGCGTGCGCCTGGACGGTGACCTTGCGATCGATCTTCCCATCACCGAGGATCTTGACCGGACGCCCCTTGCCGAGGTCCACCAGCCGGCGTGCCTGAAGCAACTCCAGCGTGATGTTCTCCTCTTCGAGCCCACTCAGATCCCTCAGATTGACGATCTCGTACTCCTTGCGGAACGGGCTCTTGAAGCCCCGCTTCGGCAGACGCCGGTACAGAGGCATCTGTCCGCCCTCGAACCCCCGAGGCGTGTTCTCTCCCGTCCGCGCCTTGTGGCCCTTGTGACCCCGGCCGCTGGTCTTGCCCAGCCCGGAACCCGGTCCACGGCCCACGCGCTTGCCGGATTGGCGAGCGCCACTCGGCCGGCGCAGGTTGCTCAGGTCAGCCATTTATCCCTCGCCTCCCTCCAGCTCCTGCACCTCGACGAGATGCCGGACCTGGAAGATCATGCCTCGAATCACAGCGTTGTCGTCCTGCACCACGGAATGCTGATGCCGCAGGCCGAGTGCGAGCAGGGTGCGCCTATGCTTCTCCGGGCGGCCAATGCCGCTTCGCACCTGCGTGATCTTCAGCTTCCGGGGCTGCTTCGCCTCCGTCTTAGGCACGGCGTACCCCCAGCTCCTCCACGGTGATCCCTCGCTCGGCGGCCACCTGCTCCGCCGTCACCAGCTCCTCGAGCCCCGCCATGGTCGCACGGACCACGTTGATCGGGTTGTTCGTACCGAGACTCTTCGTCAGTACGTCGGTCACGCCAGCGGCCTCCAGGATCGCGCGAACCGGACCACCGGCAATCACGCCAGTACCGGGCCGGGCCGGCTTGATCAGGACCCGACCCGCACCGTGCCGACCGAGCACCTCGTGCGGAACCGTGCCGTCGATGATCGGCACCTCGACCATGTTGCGACGCGCCTGCTCGAGGGCCTTGCGAATCGCCTCGGCCACCTCGTTGGCTTTGCCCAGCGCGATCCCGACACGGCCGTTCCGGTCACCTACCGCGACCAGCGCCGTGAAGGAGAACCGACGTCCACCCTTCACGACCTTGGCCACGCGGTTGATGAAAATCACGTTCTCGACCAGATCGGATTCCGGGCGCCCGCGCCGGCCACCGCCTCGCTGCTCTCTCGCCATCCGAAACTTCTCCCTTTGTCAGCAGTCAGGGGTCAGGGCTCAGGGGTCAGGACTCGGGGATCAGGATGCAGGCTCCAGCATTTCACTGAAACCGGAATCCCGACAACTGCCCCTGACTCCTGCCCCTGGTTCCCGCCTCTAGAACTCCAGTCCGCCCTCGCGGGCGCCCTCGGCGAAGGCAGCCACGCGTCCGTGATAGAGGTACCCGCCGCGGTCGAAAACCACCTTCTGGATCCCCGCCGCCCGGGCCCGCTCCGCCAGCAGCTTCCCGGCAGCGCGGCTCAGTTCCGCCTTCGCCGCCTCGCCACCCTCGCGGAGCTCCTTCAGCTCCGGCGCCAGCGTGGAGGCGCCGACCCGGACCACACCGGCCACATCGTCGACCACGTGCCCCTGGATGTGCTTGAGCGAGCGGTGGACCACCAGCCGCGGCCGCTCCGGTGTACCGAATACCTTCTTGCGAACCCGGCGGTGGCGCCGCGACAGCCGCGCTTCGCGAATCTGCGTCTTCGTCTTCCTCGCCATGACTCCAGCCCCCGGCGACTACTTGGCGCCCGTCTTGCCGGCCTTGCGCCGGACGTGCTCACCCTGGTAGCGGATCCCCTTCCCCTTGTAGGGCTCCGGCGGACGCACCGCCCGGATCTCCGCTGCCACCTGCCCGACCTGCTGCTTGTCGATCCCTTCGACCACCACCGTCGTCGGGCTAGGCGCCGTCAACGTGATCCCCTCCGGCTCCGGGTACTCCACCTGATGCGAGTACCCGACGTTCAGGACCAGCGTGTTGCCCCGCTTCTCGGCGCGGTAGCCGACGCCCACGATGTCGAGCGACTTCCGGAACCCGTCCGTCACCCCCTCGACCATGTTGGCCAGGAGCGCACGGCTGAGTCCATGGAAGGCTCGATGCATCTTGGTGTCCGCGCCACGCTCGACGAACGCCGCGCCATCCTCCAGACGGATCGACACCTCGGGCCGGAACTCATGAGACAGCTCGCCCTTCGGACCCTTGACCCGAACCAGCGAACCGTCGATCTGGACTTCGACCCCCTTCGGGATCGCAATTGGCTTATTTCCTACGCGCGACATCGCTATCCTCTCCCCGGCTACCAGACGACTGCCAGGACTTCCCCGCCGACCTTCTTCGAGCGGGCTTCCTTGTCGGACATGACACCCTGCGACGTCGAGACGATCGCGATCCCGAGCCCGTTGCGTACGGGCCGCAGATCCCTCACGCCCGCATACTTCCGCAGACCCGGACGCGAGACGCGCTGCAGGCTCCGGATCACCGAGCGATCCTCGTTGTACTTCAGATACAGACGCAGCACTCCGTGGCGACCATCATCCAGGACCTTGTACTCGTGGATGAAGTGGTTTTCCTTCAGAATGCGCGCGATTTCCGTCTTGAGCTTCGAGACCGGCATGTCCACGCGCCGATGCCGCGCCTGGGCGGCATTGCGGATGCGCGAAAGCATGTCGGCGATCGGATCCGTCATCATGCTAGATCATCTCCTATAGTATCCGGCTCGATCACCGGACTTGTAGGAAGCGAATGGTAACCGGGTCCCCGGCGCCAGCCGGCTTTCCCGCGCCTTCCCGCCTGCGCAGGCAACCGTCCCCGCCGGCACACCGGAACACTCGGTGCCGGCCAGGGCGGCCCCTCCGCTGCCACGAGGCAGCGCGCCCGCGCCACGATTCAGCGCTTCTCTACCAGCTCGCCTTCCGAACCCCGGGGATCTCGCCCCGCAGCGCCATCTCACGGAAGCAGATACGGCAGATGCCGAACTTCCGAAGGTATGCCCTCGGCCGCCCGCAGCGCTGGCACCGGTTGTGATGCCGCACCCCGAACTTCGGCTTCTGCCGGGACCGTTCGATCAGAGCCTTTCTCGCCATAACCTCTCGCTATCGGATGCCTGTGCGCGGATCCGGTTTCACTCGCCACCGACCACGACGGGCGTCTCGCCCCGGAAGGGCATGCCCATCTCGCGCAGCAGCGCCATCGCTTCGTCATCGCGCTGGGCCGTCGTCGCGATCACGATATCCATCCCGTGGATCTTGTCGACCTTGTCGTACTCGATCTCGGGGAAAATCAACTGCTCCTTGATACCGAGCGTGTAGTTCCCGCGCCCATCGAACGAACGGCTCGGCACGCCACGGAAATCCCGGATTCGCGGGATCGCGACGTTGATCAGCCGATCCAGGAACTCGTACATCCGCTCCCGGCGCAGCGTCACCTTCACGCCCACCGGCATCCCCTCGCGCAACGCGAAGTTCGAGATCGACTTCCGGGCACGGGTGACCACCGGTCTCTGCCCCGTGATCAGGCCGATCTCCTCGACCACGGAGTCGAGCAGCTTCGGGTTCTTGGGCGCCTCGCCCAGCCCCACGTTCACCACGACCTTCTCGATCCGTGGGACCTGGTAGAGATTCGCGTACCCCAGCTCTTCCATCAAGCGCTGGCGAACCCGTTCTTCGTAATGCGTCTGCAGTCTAGGCTTCATCTCTTTCTCAGGATTCGGCTCGCCCGGTCTTCGCTTCCGGCCTCAGTGGCAACGAATGCAGTCGACCGCGCACCCGATCCTCCTCCCTAGTCTTGCGGCTTCGGGACCGGGTTACCCGACTTGACGGAGATACGTTCCTTCGTCCCGTCGGCCTCGATCCGCTTGCGGACGCGCGTCGGCTCACCCGTCGTCGGGTCGATCAGCATCACGTTCGAAGCGTGGATCGGTGCTTCAAAGGTGATGATTCCACCCTCAGGATTGTTCGGCGTCGGGCGCTCGTGCCGCTTGCGCTGGTTCACGCCCTCGACGACCACCCGGTTCTGCTTCGGGAGCACACGCAGCACCGTGCCCTCGACGCCGGCGTAGTTGCCCCGAATCACCTTGACGCGGTCACCGCGCCTGACGTGCATCTTGTGGCGGCGCACTTCCTTCGACCGTCCGCGGCGTCCGCCGCCCACCATCTGTCGTGCCATCTCAGATCACCTCCGGAGCCAGCGAGACGATCTTCATGAACCGCTTCTCACGAAGCTCGCGGCCAACCGGACCGAAGATGCGCGTCGCCCTCGGCTCGCCCGCGTCGTTGATGATCACCGCGGCGTTGTCGTCGAAGCGGATGTAGGATCCGTCCTTGCGGCGCATTTCCTTGGCCGTACGGACCACGACCGCCTTCGCCACATCGCCCTTCTTCACCGTGCCATCCGGGAGGGCGTCCTTGACCGCGACGACGATGATATCTCCCACCCGGGCGTAGCGACGACGCGAGCCCCCGAGCACCCGGATGCACTTCGCCTGCTTCGCTCCCGAGTTATCGGCGATCCGCACCATCGATTCTTGCTGAATCATTGCCGCCTCACTTCGCTCGCTCGACTACTTCGAGCACCCGCCACCGCTTGGTCTTCGACAGCGGCCGCGTCTCCATGATCCGCACCACGTCGCCGGGGCGTGCGGTGTTCTCCTCGTCGTGCGCATGGTATTTCTTCGTCCGCACCACGGCCTTGCCGTAAAGCGGATGCTGGACCCTGCGCTCCACCGCGACGACCACGGTCTTCTCCATCTTGTCGCTGACCACGGTCCCGACGCGGATCTTCCGGCTGTTCCTCGTGTTTTCCGCCATCGCCATTTACCGTCCTGCTCCCGCGAGCTCACGCTCCCGCAGCACCGTCTTCAGGCGCGCGAGATCCCGACGCAGCGTCTTGAAGAGCGCGGGGTTCTCGAGCGGCTGCGTCGCACTGCGGAAGCGCAGTCGGAACAGCTCCTCCTGGATCTGCGAGATCCTCTCGCGGATCTCGTCTTCGTTCAGATCGCGAATCTCCGCCGCCTTCACTTCGCACCTCCCTCAGCGGCCGCGCCTTCGCGCGCCACGAACCGGCACTTGACCGGCAGCTTCGCCGCCGCAAGCTCCATGGCGCGGCGCGCCACGGCCTCCGACACGCCCTCGAGCTCGAACATCACGCGCCCGGGCTTGACGACGGCCACCCACGTCTCCGGGTTGCCCTTCCCCTTCCCCATGCGCGTCTCGGCCGGCTTCTTCGTGATCGGCTTGTCGGGGAAGATCCGGATCCAGACCTTACCACCACGCTTGATGTGGCGTGTCATCGCCACACGAGCAGCCTCGATCTGACGGTTCGTGATCCAACCCGCTTCCGTCGTCTGCAGGCCGTAATCGCCGAAGGACACCGAGTTGCCTCGGTGTGCCATCCCCCGCATCCGGCCCTTCTGCTGCTTCCGATATCTGATTCGCTTCGGCGCTAGCATCGCCCAGTCATCCTTCCTCTAGCCGGTCCCGCCGGGCCGCCCATCCTCGCCCTGGCTCAGGCCCTCATCCGTGCCGCTCAGGCCCCGGTGCTGTACGTCCGACCCCGCCGGTCCTCGACCACTTCACCCTTGAAGATCCAGACCTTCACACCGATCGTACCGTAGGTCGTCCTCGCCGTCGACTGCGCGTAGTCGATGTCCGCACGCAGTGTGTGCAGAGGCACGCGACCCTCGTGGTAGCCCTCGGTACGGGCGATCTCCGCACCGCCAAGGCGGCCACCGCACTGAATGCGGATGCCATCGGCACCGGCGCGCATGGCCGACTGCACGGCCCGCTTCATCGCACGGCGGAACGAGATCCGCTGCACGAGCTGGTGGGCGACGTTGTCGGCGACGAGCTGTGCGTCGAGCTCGGGCCGCTTGACCTCCTCCACGTTGATCGAGACCTCGCTCTTGGTGAGGTGGGCAAGCTCGTCACGGAGCTTGTCGACCTCCGAGCCCTGCTTCCCGATCACCACCCCGGGCCGAGCCGTGTGGATCGTGACGACGATCTTCTGCGGCTTGCGATCGATCTCGACATCGGCGACCGACGCGTGCGAAAGCCGCTGATGGAGGTACTTCCGGATCGTCTCGTCTTCCTTCAGCAGCTCACCGAAGTTGCGCTCGGCGTACCAGCGCGACTTCCACGGCTTGATGACCCCGAGGCGGAACCCCCGCGGATGCGTCTTCTGTCCCATGCCTACTCCTTCCGGTCCACGACGACGACGACGTGGCTCGTCGGCCGCCGAATCGGTGCGGCACGACCCATCGCCGCCGCCCGCCACCGCTTCAGGCTCGGGCCTTCGTTCACGTATGCTTCCTTGACGTACAGCTCGTCCACGTCGACGAACTCTCCGGCATCCTCCGCCTTGACCCTGGCATTGGCGACGGCGGAGCGGAGCGTCTTGTCGATCGCCTCCGCCGCACGCTTCTTCGAAAACTGGAGGATACCGTACGCCTCACCCACACTGCGGCCCCGGATGAGGTCGATCACCAGCCGCATCTTTCGCGGGCTTTGACGGATGAACTTGGATTCCGCCCGGGCTTCCATGGCTCGCTACCGCTCTTTCCTAATGACGGGCCCGACGCGCAGGCGTCGGGCGCGCAGTTCCGTGCAATCCCCTAGCGCGCTCGGGAGCGCCTGTCGGCCAGCTTCCCTCCGTGACCCCGGAAGAGGCGCGTGGGAGCAAACTCACCCAACTTGTGGCCGACCATGTTCTCCGTAATGTAGACCGGAATGAACTTGTTGCCGTTGTGAACCGCCAGAGTGTGGCCGACGAACTCCGGTGAGATCATCGAGGCACGTGCCCACGTCTTGATCACGCGCTTCTCACCACGCTCGTTCATCTGCTCGATCTTCTCAAGCAGCTTGGCGTCAATGTACGGCCCCTTCTTGATGGATCGCGCCATCGGTTGTCTCTCGCCCCCTACTTCGTCGCCTTGCCGCGACGCCGGCCGCGGACGATGTACTTGTTCGATGCCTTCTTGCGCTTGCGCGTCTTCACACCTTCGCGCTTGCCCCACGGCGTGACCGGGTCGCGACCACCGGAGGTACGACCCTCACCACCTCCGTGCGGGTGGTCGATCGGGTTCATCGCCACACCTCGCACACTCGGCCGCTTCCCCCGCCAACGCGTGGCGCCGGCCTTGCCGATCTTGCGCAGCTCGTGGTCCGAGTTGCCGACCTGTCCGACCGTGGCCATGCAGCGGTGGTGTACCATGCGAACCTCACTCGAAGGAAGGCGGAGCGTCACGTAGCTGCCTTCCTTCGCCACCACCTGGGCGCCGGCACCGGCCGACCGGACGATCTGCGCGCCCTTCCCCGGCTTCAGCTCCACGTTGTGAACCACCGTGCCGAGCGGGATCTCCGAGAGCGGAAGCGCATTGCCCACCCGCACGTCCGAGCCGGGGCCGCTCACCACCGTATCGCCCTGGTTCAGCCCACGGGGGTGGAGAATGTAGCGCTTCTCCCCGTCCGCATAGTGGATCAGCGCGATGTTCGCCGTACGGTTCGGATCGTACTCGATTTCCGCCACCCGTCCGGGCACGCCGAACTTGTCGCGCTTGAAATCGATCCGGCGATAAAGGCGCTTGGCGCCCCCACCGCGCCGGCGGCTCGTGATATGGCCATGATGATTGCGGCCACCACTCTTCTTCAGCGGCTCGACCAGCGACCGCTCGGGCTCGGTGCGCGTGATCTCGTCCATCGCGCTCACGGCCCGGAACCGGGCGCCGGGGGTCACCGGCTTGAACTTCTTGATCGGCATAATCGCTCTTCGTCGTTTCTGGACCCGGCCTACACGATATGGCCGGAATCACAGTTCACGTCGCGCCTCAGACTCCCTCGTACACGTCGATCTGCTCGCCAGCGGCGAGTTTCACGATCGCCTTCTTGAACCCGGGCCGCCGGCCGATGTGCCGCCCGACTCGACGCCACTTGCCACGATAGTTCGCCGTGCGCACGTCCTTGACCTGGACGTCGAAAAGCGACTCGATCGCCTTGCGAATCTCGATTTTGTTCGAGTCCTTCGCAACGATGAACGCGTAGCTGCGCTGGTCCTTCGCATCCGGCTCGCCCATGAACGTCGTGCGCTCCGTCACCACGGGGCGGACGATCACTTCACGCGGATCACGCATGGGCCACCTCCGCGGCCCGCTCCAGGGCCGACTCCTCGATCATCACCGTATCCGCCCAAAGAACGTCGTACGCGGACTCCTGGCCGAACGGCCGCACCTGTACGCCCGGGAGGTTCCGCGACGAAAGGTGGACCAGCGGCTTGTGCCCATCCGTCAGGATCAGCACGTTGCCATTTGCGCCCGCGCCTTCCAGCAGCGCCACCACGCGCTTTGTCTTGGGTGCCTCGAGGTCGATCGCCTCGACGAGGACGACCGCTCCATCCTGCGCCCTTGCATTGTACGCCGAGCGACGTGCGAGCCAGCGCACCTTGTTCGGCACGGACTCCCGGAACTGACGCTCCGGTCGTGGTCCGAACACGGTGCCGCCGCCCTTCCACTGCGGCGCGCGGATCGATCCCTGACGCGCGCGGCCGGTGCCCTTCTGGCGCCACGGCTTGCTGTTGCCACCCGAGACCGCGCTCCGCGTCTTAGAGCCGGCGGTGGCCTGCCGCTGATTCGCCAGGTACGCCTTCACCGTCTGCCAGAGCGTCGGCTCGTGGACCGTGCCATCGAAGAGCACATCCGGTAGCTCGCGCTCGCCCTTTTGTTCTCCGTCGGTCGAATAGACCGGTGCCTTGAACATGGCCAACTCTCTCAAACTCTGCGGTGCGCGTTACAGCTTGCGAATCTCGACCAGGCTGTTCCGGGCTCCCGGCACGGCGCCACGCAGGAAGATCAAATTCCGCTCGGCGTCCACGCGAACCACCTGCAGGTTGCGCACGGTGTGCCGCTTGTTGCCCATCTGACCGGGCAGCTTCTTGCCCTTGAACACACGCGACGGGTTCGTACCTGGCCCGATCGAACCAGGGTTGCGCGCCATCGGGTGCCCGTGCGATCCCGGCCGGCCGGCGAAGCCATAGCGCTTCACGACGCCCTGGAAGCCGCGACCCTTGCTCGTCCCCGAAACCTTGACACGCGTGCCCACCTCGAACTGCTCGACCGTGAGCGCCTGCCCGATCTCGTACTCCTCCGGAGCATCCACGCGAAACTCGCGAAGCTCGCTCGGCACCTGCTCGAGACCGGCCTTTGCGGCGTGCCCCTTCTCGGCCTTCGTGGCGCGCTTGTCCTTCTGTGCGCCCCAGCCGATCTGCACCGCGCGATACCCGTCGCTCTCTTCCGTCTTTATCTGCACGACCGGGCACGGACCGGCCTCGATGACCGTCACCGGGACCACCGCGCCCGAGTCGTCGAATATCTGGGTCATCCCCAGCTTACGTCCGATGATTCCCGCCATCGCCCGTACCCGCCTAATCAACCTTGATCTCGACGTCGACCCCGGCCGGAAGATCCAGCTTGGTCAGGGCATCGATCGTCTGGGGCCGCGATTCGTGAATGTCGATCACACGCTTGTGCGTCTTCAACTCGAACTGCTCGCGGCTCTTCTTGTCGATGTGCGGCGAGCGCAGCACGGTCCAGCGCTGCACGCGCGTAGGCAGGGGAATCGGCCCGCTGATGCGGGCACCCGTCTTCTCTGCCGTGCGCACAATGTCCGCTGCCGTCTGGTCGATCACCGCGTGATCGAACGCCTTGAGTCGGATCCGGATCTTGCCAGCCATGATTCTTCGTCTCTCACCCGACTCCGACCACCTCTCCGACCTCGAACCCGGCCACCGGGCTCCACGTCGAAATCGGCTCGGAGCGACTCGTCCCTGGTTTTACTCCAGAATCTCCGTGACCACGCCGGCGCCGACGGTGCGGCCGCCCTCGCGGA
>CALKIP010000008.1 GCA_937995995.1 uncultured bacterium | reverse complement strand
GCGTTGTATGCGCCACTCGTCGTGCGCAGGAATTAAATATAGCAAAACCGTTTCGTGCGTCAACCCCCCGCGGCGCCTTGATTTAGCGTGCCCGACGACCTCGGAACTTCTACCTTGACGGTGTCGTAAAACCTTGACAGGTTGTGGGTTGTAGCGCCCTTCGGGCGTCACTCCGAAACTGACACATCCGGTTCTACACAGAGAAGATTCTCTCGGCCGCGTCGCGAGGCGTGCGCGGCCGGGCTCGCGAAGGAGCGATCCCCCTGAGACCATCGTGCGATCTCGGCAGCTTCCGTCGTACCGTGCGTCTGGCGTTCGGTACCGTGTTGTGTGGCCTCGGCCTCTCCGCAGGCCCGGCAGATGCGCAATCGGCGCGTCCCTCGCCGGCGGAGACGGCGGTAGTGACGCCGCCTGTGGAGATCGCGGGTCTGGATGCGAAACCGCTGGTGCCTCTCGAGTTCAGCCGGGCGTGGCTGGCGAAGGCGGAAGGCGTCAGGCGGAAGCGGGCCGAGCTCCAGGCGGCGGGCGCACTGGATGGAGCGACGCCGGAGTTGCTCGCGGAATCGGGCGCCGCGCTGACGGGGACGCTTCGCGTGGCGGTGATCCCGGTGCACTACGCGGATGTCTCGCCTCCCTTCGATCCCGAGGTGCTGCAGGAGCGGCTGTTCGGGCCCGTGCGGGGCGATACGATGAGCTTCGCCGCCTACTGGGAGGAGGTCTCTGGCGGGCTGCTCACCGTCGAGGGAGTGGTGACGCCGTGGGTCAAGCTTCGTCATGAGGCGCGGCATTACCTGCCCAATTCAGATTACGCGTGGGCGAGCTTCGGCCGGATCCGAGAGCTGCGCGAGGAGGCGATCCGTGCGGCGGACCGGATGATCGACTTCGGGCAGTTCGACAATGACGGTCCCGACGGAATTCCGAACTCCGGTGACGACGACGGCTACGTCGACTTCGTCGCGCTGGTCTATGCCACCGACTGCCGGAACGACTGGCGCGCGGGTGCGATCTGGCCGCATCGCGGCGCGATGGCACCGATCGAGACGAATGACGAGAAGGCGGGCGGTGGCAAGATCCGTATCGCGGACTACGTGGTCCTGCCGGCCACGGAGTCGGGCACGTGCGACCCGATGCACATCGGCGTGCTCGCCCACGAGACGGGTCACGCCCTGGGGCTGCCCGACCTCTACGACTACGATGGAAGCTCGCAGGGGATCGGCGCCTGGGGGCTCATGGGCACGGGCAGCCACAGCGAGCGTCACTCCCCCGCGCACCTGAGTGCGTGGGCCAAGGAGCAGCTCGGCTGGGTGCGGGTCGATTGGTTGAAGGAGTCGCAGTCGACGATCGAGCTGCCGCCCGTCCAGCACTCCCGCATGGTCTACCGCTACGACATCCCGGACAAGCGCAACGAGTACCTGCTCCTGGAGAACCGCCGGCGGATCGGCTCGGACAAGGGCCTTCCGGGCGAGGGGCTGCTGGTGTGGCGGATCGCCCCGGACCGGGGTGAACTGGGTGCGTGGAACGCCGACGAGGAGCACCCTGCGGTCGGGCTGATCGAGGCCGACGGCAGGCGCGACCTGCGTCGGGGCCGCTACGCGGATCCGGGCGACCCGTTCCCGGGCGCCGCTCGGCGCGACACCTTCGACCTGGTCGGAGATTCACCGCTGCGCCTGGCCGGGATCACGGAGCGGAACGGCAGCATCGTGGCCGATCTGTCGATCGGCTTCACGGGCCCGGCGCTCGTGGCCGAGCCCTCGGAGATCCGGCTCGCCGCGGCCCCCGAAGATGCCGAGGCGACGCGGATCGTGGCCATCCGCCGCGAGGGCGGCGCCGTCGGCAACTGGTCGGCAGAAAGCAGCGAGCCGTGGATTCGCGCCACGCGTTTCGGCGAGGCGTTGACGCTGCGGGCGGACCCGACCGGCCTCGAGCCCGGCGTGTATGCGGACACGGTGACGTTCACGTTGGACGGCACGGAGGAAGTCGCGGGGCGCATGGTCGTCGAACTCGACGTCGCCGCCTCCGATGCACCCGATGTGGTGGCGACCGGGCTGCCGTGGGGCTGGGGACTCGCCGCGCGCTCCGGCCGCGTCTTCCAGGCCAGCTACGGCTGGGACCCGCTCGGGATGCGTCCTCGCCCCCGCATCCTGCAGCTCCCGGATGCGGATCGGCACCTGGAGACGCTCGCGCGCCTTCCGGCCGAAGCGCTCTATGCGCCCGTGCCCGCACCACACGGCGGGGTGTACGTCGTCGCACGTGCGCACGAGGTGAACTACCTCTACAAGGTGCGCCCGGACGGCCGGGCGGAGGTCGTGGCGACGCTCCCCGGCGATGCGCCGGCGTACGGCGCCGCCGCGCTGCGCGATGGCAGCGTCCTCGTCGCCGAGTGGAACGGGCGGATCCACCGTGTGACCCCCGACGGCCAGGTGCACCCGTGGACGACGCTCTCGACGAAGGTCTACCAGATCGCCGTCGACACTGCGGCGACGGTCTTCGCGGCCGGCTACTCGGGTGATGTGCTGCGGCTGAATCCGGATGGCGCGGTCGACGTGATCCGGACCGGCTTCGGCGCCGGCCGCCTGGTCGCGATCGCCGCCACCGATTCAGGCGACCTCTTCGCCGCCGAGCGTGGCGGCGCCGGCAGGATCCTGCGCATCGGCCCCAACGGGGTGCGTGAGGAGATCGCGCGCCTCGACGGCGCCGAGTTCTACGGGCTCACCGTGGATGGGCCGTTCCTCTACGCCCTCGACCTGCGCGGACGCCAGCTCCTGCGCTTCCCTGTTGCGGGGCCGAAGCTGGCGGCACAGACACACGATGCAGGGGCGAGCGGAGAGGCGAATCCGGTCCCCGAAGGAGGCGAGGCGAGTGATCGGCGCGAAGGAGGCGAGGCCGGTGGTCGCTCGGTAGATGGCAAGGCGGGTGAGCGCTCTGCAGGCGGCTAGTTGCCCGGGATGAATGGCGTCCCGAGGACTGGAAATATCTCCGGAGATTCGGGAAACGCTGATTCCGAGCCCCGTGAACCTCCCCTGAGAGTGGCGGCTGAGCCGCCACTCTCTTTCTACATCCGCCCCTCCAGCCTCTCGATCACGGCCCACGCCAGGAGCGGCACCATGATCTCGTGGTGTCCGGTGATCTGGTAGCCCACGCCGCCACCCGTCCGGGTGGGACGCTCGACCACATTCATCCGTGGCCGGTAGTGGCGCAGCATGTCGAGATCGGCGGCCACGAACTTCCGCGGAGCGCCGTCGTTGACGTTGCGGCAGACGGTGAGCGCCTTGAGGAAGACCTCGGGCATGACGACCGCCGATCCGATGTTGACGACGACGCCGCCCTCGAGCCGCTCGAGGTGGGCGGCGAACCTGCGGAAGTCGGTGTAGCTCGTCTGCCCGATCGCCGCGCCGTCGGTGGCGGGGTGCTGGTGGATGATCTCGGCGCCGAGTGCGGCGTGGACGCTGAAGTGGATCCCCGCGCGCCGGGTGGCGAGGAGGAGCGAGAGATCCGCGTGTCGCAGATCGTCGCGTGCCTCGAGGTCGCGAGCCAGCGCCTCGCCCAGCCCCCACCCCTGGCGCGCGCCCTCGCGGATCGCCTCGTTCATCCCCCGGCCCGTCTCGTCGGCCATGCCGAAGCTGCCGTCGGCCAGCCCCGCCTCGACGTCCTCACTCGTCCCCCCCCAGCGCGCCATTTCGTAGTCGTGGATCACGGCCGAGCCGTTCGAGGCCAGGTGGGTCACGATGCCGCGCCGGACGAGATCGATCAGAACCGGGCCGAGCCCCGTCTTGACCACGTGCCCGCCGAGCATGAAGACCACGGCGCGCCGGTTCTCGGCCGCCTCGGCGATCGCGTCGGCCACGGCCAGGAAGCTGCGCGCCTGCAGGATGTCGGGGAGCGAGTCGAGGAACGCGCGGAAGCTACGGTCGGATGCAGGAGGCCGGGCGAAATCCTCCGCCCGGACCTTGTTGGGCCGCTCCGTCACCGGGACGGTGCGGACGCGACTTACGTCGATCCCTTCGTCGGGTACACTCATGTCGCTCTACGGAAGATCCGCGCTCGCGCTCACCTGTGTGTTCAGCGGCTCACCCGGCGTGTACGACGCGAGGTGGAGACTCAGGTTTCCGATCACCGGGACCTTGGACTTCATCTGCACGAGGAGACGCTGCTCGTCGTCGGTGAAGTAGACTTCCGCCTTGCCGCCCTCGCCGAATAGCCCATCCGTCTGGATGATCGGCTGGACGACGACGGTCTCGAAGGTGCCCGCGGGCACGGTGACCTTCTCCTTGCGCAGGACCTTCAGCGTCACCGGGTTGCCGTCTTCCTTGAAGTAGCGGTCGAAGGTGTAGGTCTCGCCGACTTCGAGCGGGAGCGTGCGCACGAAGTAGAGGAACGAGACGTCGTCGAGCGGCATGTCCGTCGGAAGCTCGCCCTCCTCGTCCTTGTCCAGCCGCGCCCAGCGGCGCTCTTCCGGGAAGAAGTCGAAGATCCGGTACCGCTCGAAGTTGACCTCCTTCTGGTCCTGCTCGAAGCGCCGAGAGGTGAGCTGCGAGACATCCAGCCAGGACTGGAGACGGTCGTCGACCTTGGCGAAGAGGACCTTGCCCTCGAGATCGAAGCGCAGTTGATACGTCGGGTTGCCGTGGATCGTGTCCACGCCGACGACCTCCATCGCGCCCTCGCCGACTTCGCCGAAGATGCCGAGCTTCACCTGATAGCCGAGGCGCTCTCCGGGCCCGAACGGGACGGGGGCAATGGCGGGCGACGACTCAGGCGCCACCTGCGCCTGGGCGGCCACCGGTAGGGTCAGAAGCGCCAGGGCGAGTCCCGGCGCGCGAATCGCTCGAATCAAGGTCCTGCTCCTGTTCGTTGCGACAGTCACTCCTGCCCATTGGACCCGTTCGAGCCGCCGTTGTTCCCGCCGGCCCGCACGTCGTTGCTCCTGACGCTGTTCCCGCCCTTGCTCGCGCCTTTGCTTTCGCCGTCCCGGTCGCCCGCTCGGTCGCCGCCCTGCCGGGCACGCGCAGAGCCCCGGCGTCCTCCGCGCCGGCCGCCACGGCGGCCTCCACGGCGCGAGGCACCGGACCCGCGCTGCTCACCGGCCTCCCCGTTCCGCTCGCCGCCGTTCCTGCCGACGCTCCCGCCGGCGTTCCCGCGACCGTTCTCGCTACTGCCGTTGCCCCTCGCGGCCCGATCCTCCGCCGACGAGGCCGCTGCGCCCCCTTCTTCCCTGGAAGACGCCCCGCGCCCCGAGCGTTCGCCGTCCCCCGTGCCACGGCCCCGTGGAGCCGACCCGCTCCGCCGCGAGCGGCCTTGACCCGAGCGTCTCCGGCGGCGTGAGCCGCCTCCGCGGCTGGACCCGGAATCGGACTCCCTTTCCGACTCCGCGCCCGCCCCCCCTCGCGCCTCGGCGCGGGAATCCTGTCTCGACTCGCCATCCGGGCCACGCCTCGGTCCCCGGCCACGGCTTCGGCCGGAGCCGGTGCGATCCTTCCGCCCCCGCTCCCTCCCCGGTTCCGAGCCACGGGACCGACCGCGCGGCGTTCCATTGCCGCTCCCGCCCGAGCCGCTCCCGCCCGAGCCATTCGATCCAGTGCCGTTGGAGCCGGTGCCGTTTTCCCCGAAGTCGATCGGGCCGGCGCCGGTCCGGACGTAGCGGACCATGTCGCGTCCGGCCTCGATCGGGCGGAAACGCGTGGTGCGTCGACGCCGGTCGTAGCGGACGTGGACGGGGGACTCCTCGATGCGCCGGGCGTAGGGGAGCACGGCACGGAGCAGCGCCGCGTTCGCGGCCCAGCCCTCCCACTCGAGGAGCGGCCGATCATCGCGCTCCTGAAGCGCCTTGCGGACCGTGAAGAGGCGGTAGGCCCTGAAGCCGGAGAGCGGGTCGGACACCTCCTGCGGCCACCCGGCGCGGCGCACCAGCCAGTTCAGGATACGCCGGGTCCAGCGGACCGGCCGCGGCGCCTCCTCCAGCCCGGCCTCGATCTCGCTTGTGACGACATCGGCACCCCCCTCGATTCGCTTGACGAGCGTCGGGATGTCTTCGGGCTCTTCTGTGAAGTCCGCCTGGAGCGTGACGATGATGTCGCGGCGCGGGTAGGATGAGCGCTGTACGGCCTCGCGCAGCAGTCGCTCGAGCGACGCCGCGTAGCCGCGTCGCTCGTCGCTGTGCAGGATCGTCAGCGGCAGGATCCGGGTGTACGGCTCGAGGACCTCGGCCGTCGCGTCCGTCGATGCGTCGTCGGCAACGAGGATCTGGTAGTCACGCGGGAACTCCGCCATCACCTGGCGGATCTTCCACAGCATGACTCCGATCGTGCGCTCCTCGTTGTACGTCGGAATGCAGATGTATATCAAGG
Organism: uncultured bacterium; assembly: GCA_937995995.1. Taxonomy (GTDB): domain Bacteria; phylum Gemmatimonadota; class Gemmatimonadetes; order Longimicrobiales; family RSA9; genus CALBZE01. The sequence continues at coordinate 33,917 of CALKIP010000008.1, read as the reverse complement.
TGCTCGGGCCTTTCCATTGCACGCTGCCGGCCGTCCCGGGCCGCGTCGGATTCCGGATTTATACCGGATGCCCCGACCACCGGTTCCTCGGGAGGCGGCGTTTTCCAACGTCGATGGTGCCAGAAATATTGCTCGGGCGCGGTGCGGATCGCGGCCTCGAGCCGGGCGGTGAATGCCGCGGTCAGGCGCTGCACATCGACATCCGTCTCTCCCGTGCGGTCGACCTCGACCTCTTCGAGCCGGATGCGGTACCGGCCGTCCGGCATGCGCAGCGCCGTCCCCAAAAAGAGCGGTGCTCCCGTGCGGAGCGCAAGGAGTGCCGGGCCGCGATGCGTCGATGCCGGCCTGCCGAAGAACGGCACGAACACCCCCGCCCGCCGCGCGTCCTGATCGGCCACGAAGGCCAGCACGCGCCCGGCACGCAGCGCGCGCAGCCCCAGCTTCGGCGCGCGACCCCGCTCGATCACACGCATCCCCAACCGCTCGCGCGCCGCCACCAGTGCGCGGTCGAAGAGCGGGTTCGATTGCCGCTGCGCGACGCCGTCGATCGGCACACCGCGTGCAGCCAGCGCCGCGCCGCCGATCTCCCAGTTGCCGAAATGCCCGGTCACGAGGACGACGCCCTTCCCTGCCTCGACCGCCTCGAGGAAGGTGTCCAGCCCCTCGACCTCCGTCCGTTCGACGACCCGCTCGCGAGCCAGTGTCGAGAGTCGGATCAGCGTGGCCCCCTCCCGGCCCAGGTGCGCGTACGCCGCCGCGGCCGTCTCGCGCACCCAGCGCTCGTCGCGCTCCGGGAAGCTCGCGCGCAGGTGCGCCTCGACCACGGCGCGTCGCAGGCCGAACGGGCGGTACGCCAACTTGCCCGCCGCTCCGGTGAGCGATCCGACGATGCGATCGCCGAGTACGCCGGTCGCCGCGGCCGTCGCACGGAACAGCAGGTACTCCACTCGATGCCCGAAGGTGGGTGCGCGCCCGCTCATGATACTGCTCATTGCTTCCGGTAGACCGATCGGGTGCCGTCCAGCATCCCCTCCCGATACGATAACCGATCTGCCGTCCCGTTGCACCTGGCCGGTCGTGCGACGGGGCGCAGCCTCCCGGGTCGGGAGAGATCGTTCGTACCTAGAAGAATAGCATCTTCGCGATGAGGGCCAGGAAGCCGGCGGACACGCCGAGAGCGAACTCGTACTCCTTGTGCGAAAAATACCGCCGCATCATGAACTCGGTGGCGTGTGGCTCCAGCGGCCGATACGGTCGGAGTCGAGGGATGAAGAGGGGGACGTTGTCCGCGTATACGTGGAAAGCCTCGCCGAAGAGCTTGTCCAGCGTCTTCTCCTCCGCCCACATCGTCGGCACGTAGATGGTTCCGAAGAAAGCCAGAAAGATCGCCACCAGCGGCAGTGAGCCGGCCGCGATGGTCAGGCCGAGGCCGGTGAGAAAGGTGCCGAGGTAGAGTGGATTTCGGGTGTAGGCGTACGGCCCGCCCGTGGTGAGGATGCGATTCTTGTGGATCGTGCCCGAGGCCCAAGCGCGTACCAGCCCGCCCGCGATCGCCAGGACCAGCCCGGCGGCGATCGTCGAGGGCGCAGGTTCTGCCAGGATCAAGAAGGCCGGGATGAGCAGCCAGACCGACCGCAGCCGGATTTTCTTGATCGACCAGTTCATCGTCCGCGCCATATTCCCTCTCGTAACGAGGTGAAGGTCATCACATGCCCAGCCGCACACGGGCCGCAGAACCGGATCAGGCGCCGCTCATCCCGAGGACGGCCTCGTAGCGGTCGAGCATGTGGTCGAAACCGAATCGTTCTCGCGCCCGTCTCGCGCCCGCGGCCGCCATCGCCCGGAGCCGCTCGGGCTCGGCCAGGAGGTCGCGCAGCGCAGCGGCGAGTTGGGCCGTCTCGAAGCCGACGACCACGCCCGGCGCCACCTCACCCGGCGGCGAGGCGAGCGCCTCGGCGACCCCGCTCACCGGGGTACAGACCACGGGCACGCCGGCGGCCATCGCCTCGAGCATGGCGCTGGCCAGCCCTTCCTTGTCGGAGCAGAGCACGAAGACGTCGAGTGCATCCAGGACATCTCCCACATCCTCCCGGTGCCCGAGGAAGTGGACGCGCTCGCGCACGTTCAACTCCGCGGCCTGGGCCTCGAGCTCGGCCCGCAGCTTTCCATCGCCGGCCAGGACGACGTGCACATCGGTGGGCAGCTCGGCGAGTGCGGAGATGAGCCGGTCGAGCCGTTTCTGCTGGGTGAGTCGCGCCACCGCGCCCACGACCCGCGCCTCCGGCGGCAGCCCGAGCGCTCGCCGGACGGCGCCGGGCTCGGCCCGGCGCTCCGGCGACCGTACGCCGTTCGGGATCGCGATCACGCGGGAGGGGTCGAGTCCCGAAGCCGCGATGAACGGCTCGTGGTACTCCTCCGCATTCACCACGACCGCATCGATCAGCCGCCGCACTGAATAGCGGTACTTGGCCGTGGACGGCAGGTCGGTCGAGAGCCCGACGCGTGCGACGATGCGGGGCACACCCGCCCAGCGCGCGCCGAGCCCACCGAGCCATACCTTGCGCCACGTCGCGAGCAGCACGACGTCCGGCGCTTCGCGGACGAGCACCCTGCTGAACCGCCAGGCGTCGTGGAGCGCCAGGTCGCCGCCGAGTTGGAGCGACTGGACGCGGAGCCCGCGGGCGGTGGCCGGCTCGGCTACTCGGTCGTGTGGCGTGAGGAGCAGGACGCGATGCCCACGATCCTGCAGTCCCGCCAACAGATTCACCGTGGCCCGCTCAGCACCGCCGAAGGCGTCGGCCCCGATGTGCGCGACGATGTACATCTCACTCTATACGTTGATGGTCCACGCATTGCCGACACGGGCGTAGGGACCATGGATGGTTTTCGGGATTCGACGGCCCGACGCTCAAGCGTGCGTGGGGGCGCGTCCAGGCCGCGCCAGCACCTCGAGCGCGGCGTCGACGACGGCGTCCGGCGGCACCGCGGCCAGACAGCCGAGATGGGTACAGCGTGCGCACCGTCGGTCGCAGCCCTGGGGCGGCGCCCGCTCGATCGCGACCTGGGATGGCACGATCCGCTCATCGGTCCAGATCGGACCCAGCCGCCAGCGAATCACACTCACCGTGGAGAGCCCCGCGGCCGCAGCGATGTGCTTGGGCCCGCCGTCGTTGCCGATCCAGAGCGCGCACCGCTCGTAGAGTGCGGCGAGCTGCCGGACCGTGGTGGGACCGTAGTCCCAGACGGCGGTGTGGCGCATCCGTTCCGTGACGGCGGCGGCCTGCTCGCGCTCACCCGGGCCACTGGTGATCAGCACCTGGAATCCGGCGTCGGCGAGCCGGTCGGCCACGACGGCCCACCGCTCGCCGCCCCACTGCTTGAAGCGCTCCCGGCTGACCGGCGAGATGGCGATCACCGGTGCATCCGGCCGAAGCCCGCTGCGCGCCCAGACCTCGGCCGCCCAGCGCCGCTCCTCCTCCCCGAACGCGATCTCCAGCCGAAGATCCGGATCGTCGCCGATCTCCAGGCCGAGATAGCGGAGCAGCCGCAGCTTCTGGAGGCCGACGTAGACCGGCCCGGTCTCTCGGGGCGCGAGGTGCGTGTAGGCCACGTTGCGCGGGCCACGACCGCGAATGCCGATCCGGACCGCCGCGCCACTCGCCGCGGTGATCAGCGCCGTGCGCGGGTTGGAGAGGAAATCCACCACCGCATCGTAGCGCCGGCGCCGGATCTCGCGCAGAAGGCCCCACTGTCCGCCGGCGCGTGGGTCGAGCCGCACCACCTCGTCGAGGTGCGGATTGCCCTCGAGTGCGCCGGCACCGGCCGCGCCGGTCAGGAAGTCGATCCGCGCGTCCGGGAAGAGGCGCCGCGCCGCACGGATCGCGGGCGTCGTGAGGAGCACGTCGCCCAGGAAGTACGTCTGGATCAGGAGCAGCCGCCGGGGCGCTCCGGGAGCCGGACGATCGGGCCTCACGGCCGGGGAAGGTGCCACGCCCACGACGAGCCTACACGCCGGAGAACTGGATATCGTGGAACCGGCGGTAGACGCCGCCTTGCACGAGCAGCTCCTCGTGGCGCCCGTGTTCGACGATCCGACCGCCACTCAGGACCAGGATCTGGTCCGCGTTGCGGATCGTCGACAGCCGGTGCGCGATCAGGAAGACCGTGCGCCCTTCGAAGAGCTCCTCGATCGCCTGCTGGACGAGTCGCTCCGACTCGCTGTCGAGAGCACTCGTCGCCTCGTCGAAGATCAGGATGTCCGGATCACGCAGCATCGCCCGTGCGATCGCGATCCGCTGCCGCTGGCCGCCGGACAGCCGGGTGCCGCGTTCGCCCAGGATGGTGTCGTAACCCTGGGGGAGCTGCACGATGAATTCGTGTGCATTCGCCGCACGCGCCGCCTGCTCGATCGCCTCCTGCGACATATCGGTCAGGCCGTAGGCGATGTTCGCCCGCACCGTGTCGTGGAAAAGCACCGTCTCCTGGCTCACGATCCCGAACGCCGAGCGGAGCGTGCCGATGCTGTAGTCGCGGAGGTCGACGCCATCGATCGTGATCCGGCCGGCCGTCGGATCGTAGAAGCGGCCGACCAGGTCGACCAGCGTCGACTTTCCCGAGCCGCTCGGCCCGACCAGTGCCACGATCTCGCCCGCCCGCACCTCGAAGTCCACGTGCTCGAGCACCGGCTCGCCCGGCACGTAGGCGAAGCTCACGTCCTCGAACCGGATGGACTCGTGGACGCCGGTGAACTCACGTGCGCCCTCACGGTCGTGGATCTCGACGGGTGCGTCGAGGAATTCGAAGACGCGCTCCGCCGCGACCAGCCCCGGCTGCACCAGCGAGGGAAACTTGGACACCCACTTGGCCGGCTGGTAGAGCTTCATGCTGAGCCCGAGGAAGGTGATGAAGGTGGCCGCATCGAGAGCCTGCTCCACCAGCACCAGTCGGCTGCCGTACCAGAGGATCAGCACCGTGCCGATGGCGCCCATCATCTCTGACAGCGGGCTGACCATTGCCCGCAGCCGTTCCGCCCGCACGTACGACTTGTAGTAGTACTGCGTGAGACTCCCGAACCGCTCGCGCTCGAAGGGCTCGGCCGCCGCCGCCTTGACGAGCCGGATCCCACTCACCGTCTCCTGCAGGTGGGAGTTGAGCTCGCCCGCCAGGTTGAGGACTCGCCGATCTCCTCGCCGCTGGCGCTTCCGGATCCGACCCCAGATACCGAACATCGCCGGCATCACGAGGAGCGCGACGAGCGTCAGCTCCCAGGAGATGACGAGAAGCGTCGCGAAGGTGGCCAGGATCTGGAGGATCGACGTGCCGAATTTGGCGATGTTCTTCGTGACCAGCAAGCGGAGCTGGTCCACATCGTTGGTCAGCCGCGAGACGATCTGGCCGACGCGTGTCCGGCCGAAGAAGCGCAGATCGAGGTCGAGCAGGTGGTCGTAGACCTGGTTCCTGAGGTCGCGCGTGACGGCCTGCTCCAGCCGCACGACCAGGTAGGCCTGCAGGAACTCGAAGATGTTCTTCAGCAGGAAGACGGCCAGGATGAAGAGGATGATCCCGGCCAGCAGCTCCTGTGGCGGCGCATCGCTTTGCACGAAGAGGCCGACCGTGTTGTCGAGCAGCCACCGGATCGCGTCGGTGTCGCCCCCGATCTCGAGCGGCGCCTCACCGAAGAGCGCCTTTACGAACGGGATCAGCATCAGCAGGCTGAACGCGTCCAGCGTCGAGAAGCCGAGCATCGCCACGGCGACCGCTACGAGGAGGCCGCCGTAGGGACGGAGGTAGCCGAGAATCCGAAGGTACAACTGCATGGTCGTGGGTTCTGCTTGCTTCAACTTCGCTTCGACCTCGGCGTCAACGTCGCCACCGGCAGGATCATCTCCTCGGGGCTAACTCCGCCGTGCAGGAAGGAGCCGCGGTAGCGGGCCTGATACTCGCGCAGCTTGGTCGGGTAGACAAAGAAGTAGTCCTCCTGTGCCAGGAGGTAGTTGACCGCCGCCCGGCCGGGTGGAAAGCGGAGCGCCGCCTCATCGCTCACCGAGAAGACCGCGGCGGGGTCCTCGGCGCGCAGGTTGCTGCCGAACTTGTAGCGCAGGTTCGTCGTCGCATCACGGCGGGCGTAGACGGTGACCGGCCGCTCACAGAGGATCGAGCCGTGGTCCGTGGTCAGCACCACGGGCACGCCCTGCACCGCCGCCTCTCTGAGCACACGGTGCGCCGCGGACTGCTGGAACCACTGTCGCGTGAGCCCGCGCAGCGCGGCGGCATCGCGCGCCACCTCCTGCAGCACCATCGACTCGCTGCGGCCGTGCGTGAGCAGATCGACGAAGTTGAAGACGACGGAAACGACGCCACCCGAGCGCAGCGCGCCACGGATCCTGCCGACCAGGTCGTCGGCCTCGGCGTCGGTGAAGACCTTCTCGTAGTGGACCGGCACCTCGCGGCCGGTCAGCCCCCGGAGCTGTTCTCGCAGCAGCTCGTCCTCGAAGGCGTTGCGGCTCCCCTCGTCCGATGCCCACCACTCCGGTCGCGTGCGCGCGATCTCGTCCGGGAAGACGCCGCCGAAGATCGCGTTCCGGGAGTACGGCGTCGCCGTCGGAAGGATGCTGCAGTACAGCTCCTCGTCGATGTCGAAGTCGCGCGTGAGGAGCGGCCGGATGATGCGCCACTGGTCCAGGCGCAGGCAGTCGATGAGGACGAAGAGGACGGGCCCGCCGAGCCACGGCTTCAGGTAGCGCCGGACCAGGTCCGTCGAGAGCGGTGGCCGGTCCTGTGTCGCGCCCTCCGCGGCCACCCACCCGCGGTACTCCCGTGAGACATAGCTGCCGAAGTGGCGGCGCAGGTCGACGAGGAGCGAGTGCACCGAGTCGGCGAGACCGGGCTCGCCCGCCTCGCGCAGCCGCAGGTCCCAGTCGACCAGCTCGCCGTAGAGCGCGAGGTGGTCGCGCCACCCGACCGCCTCGGAAGTGCGGCGCGAGAGGTCGGGAAAGCGCGCCGCGAAGTCCTGCGCCGCACGCTGCTGTTGGAGCTGGGAGCCTTCGAGCAGCCGGGTCACCACGCTGAGCACCTGGCGCGGGCTCGCCGGCTTGACGAGGTACTCGTCGATCCGCCGGCCGATCGCCTCGATCAGCGTGCGGTCCTCCTCCGATTTGGTGACCATGACCACGCGGGAGTGCGGCGCAAGACGACGCAGCGTGCCCAGGACCTCGAGCCCGCTGCGGCCGGGCATCTGCTCGTCGAGCAGCACCAGGTCGTAGCTCTGGTCGCGGAAGAGCTCCAGTGCGTCGTCGCCGTTCGCCGTCGTGTCGACGTGGTACCCGCGCTGACGCAGGAAAAGGAGGTGAGGCTCCAGGAGCTCCACCTCGTCGTCGACCCACAGGATTCTCTTGGCCACGGTCTGCATGGGCAGTAAGTTACGGGGGCCGTAAGTATGCGTCAATTCAAATGAAACTGCTACTCATCCGTTTTTCGTCGATGGGCGACGTCATCCTGACGACGCCGCTCGTCCGTGCCCTGCGCGCCGCGTACCCGGACGCCGTGCTGCATTATGCCACGCGCCGCGCCTTCGCGCCGCTACTCGAGTCGAACCCGCACGTGGACCGCGTCCACACCCTGGCCCGCGAACTCCGCGCGGAGCGATTCGACCACGTGCTCGACCTGCACGGCACGCTGCGGGCCCGGCTCCTGCGCCTGCTCATGCCGGGGCCACGCTGGAGCAGCTACGACAAGCGCTCGATCGAGAGACGCGCGCTCGTGCTCCTGCGCCGCAACCCATCGGGCCACGTCGTGCCCGTGGCCGAGCGCTACTTCGACGCCGCGCGGCACCTCGGCGTGCGGCCGGACGGCGGGCCGCCCGAAGTGGTGCCGACGCCGGAGGCCGAGTCGGAGGCCGAGGCCGCTCTTCGAGCCGCGGGCGTGGCAGAGGGCGAGGCGTTCGTGGCGGTTGCACCCGGCGCGCGCCACGCCACCAAGCAGTGGCCCGTGGAGTCGTGGACGGCGCTCGCCGGGGATCTGGTGCGGCGTGGGATCAGGCCGGTCGTCGTCGGCGGGCCCGAGGACGCTGAGGCGGGTTCGAGGATCGTCGCAGAGGTTTCGGCCGCTGCGAACGTGGCCGGCGCAACGGGCCTGCTCGGCTCCGCCGCCGTCCTCGCCCGTGCCCGAGCACTCGCGAGCGGCGACACCGGTGTCATGCACCTGGCCACCGCCGTCGGCACGCCCGTCATCTCGCTCTTCGGCCCCACCGTACGCGCCTTCGGCTTTTTCCCCTACTCCGACCGCGCGACCGTCCTCGAACGCGATCTCCCCTGCCGCCCCTGCTCCACTCACGGCGGCCCCCAATGCCCCCTCGGCCACCACGCCTGCCTGCGCGGCATTCCGGTCGACGAGGTGACCCTCGAACTGCAGCGGATCGTGGACAGCGTAGAGCGGATCGCGAAGAATTGACCACGGAGTCGCCTCGCCCCTGCCCGGGCCCTCCGAACGCCACGAACACCGCCCCACCGGACTCCCAGTTTTTGACTTCTATCCCCTATCCCCTATCCTCTGCTTTTCAACGGGCAGCCACAACGAAAACGTGCTTCCCTCGCCGGCGCGACTCTCCAGGGAGAGGTCGCCGCCCAGGAGGTCCGCGATGCGGCGGCTGATGGCGAGCCCCAGCCCGGCGCCGAAGCCGGTGCCTGGCTTCAGCCGCACGAATTCCTGGAAGAGCAGACGCTGCTGCTCTTCGGGGATCCCGCGTCCGGTGTTGCTCACAGCGATCACGGCCCAGTGACCCGGTGAGGGTGCGCCGCCGCCCTCTCGCGTTTCCGCGGCCACGGTGACCCCACCCTCGTCCGTGTACTTCATCGCGTTCGAGAGGAGATTGCCGAGGACCTGACGTATGCGTGCCGGGTCGCTCTCGATCACGGGAAGCTCGCTCGAGACGTGGACATCGAAGTCGAGCCCCTTCGCCGCGGCCTGTGCACGGAATTCGTCGGCCGTATCACGGACGATCTGGCCGAGGTCCAGCTCCTCGCACTCGACCTCGAGGTGCCCGGCCTCGGCTCGTGCGAGCTCGACCAGGTCCTCGACCAATTGGAGCGCCGAGGCGATCGAGCGTCGGGCACGTTCCACGCCTTCCCGCTGCTTCTCCGCGAGGTCGCCCATGACGCCCTCCTCGAGGAGCTCCAGGTAGCCGTCGGCGGCGCCGAGCGGGTTCTTGACATCGTGGCCGAAGCCGCGCATCAGCCGCTCCCGGCTCTCCATCACCCCCTGCAGCTCGCCGCGCAGCGAGGCCTCTTCACGGGCCCGGCGCTCGGCTTCCGCCTGGGCCTCTCGCGCTTCGGCGTGCAGGCGCGCGTTGTCGACGGCGAAAGCGGCACGGACGGCGATTTGCTCGGCTGTCGACAGGTCGTCCTCGTCGAATACACGCCCCGCCTGCGTAGCGACCAGCGTAAGCGAGCCGAGCGTACGGCCCCGGGCCGAGAGAGGCACGGTCAGGACCGAACGCAGCTCCACCGTACGCAGTTCCTCGAGCTCGGCCTCATCCCTCGCGGCGCCCCGTAGCATGGCATCGGTGACCGTGGAGATCAGCTCGGCCCGACCCGTGCTCAGCGCCCGGGGCACGCTGTGGGGCGCCTCCTGGCCAGCAGCCCAGCGCTCGAGGAGGTCCCGGATGAGTCGCCCCCGGGCAGGCGTATCGGCCTCCGTGGCGACAGGATGGAGTTCGCCGTTTTCCAGTATGTCGATGAGACAGCCATCTGCGAGCTCCGGCACCGCCAGCCGGGCGACCTCCCGGAGCATGAGGTGGTAATCGAGCGAGGTCGTCAGCACCCGGCCCGCCTCGACGAGGAATTGCTGAGCCGCCTCGGCGCGCCGGCGTTCGCTGATATCCTCGAAGATGACGATCACGCCACGGATCTCGCCGGCCGAGTCTCGCAACGGCGCACTCGAGACGCTCACGGGGACGGTCGTGCCATCGCGGCGCAGGCGCTCCGTCTCCAGCCGGGTGAAGACTTCACCACGGGCGGCCGCATCGAATTCGGCCTCGACTTCGGACTGTCGCCCCGCGGGCACGATCGTGGTCGGCTGACCGACGACCTCCTCCTCGGTCCAGCCGAAGAGCCGCTCCGCCGCCGGGTTCCACGCCTGGATGCGCGACTCCAGGTCCAGTGCGATGATCGCGAGCGGTGATGCGCGGATGATCGCGGAGAGCTCCTCCGTCGCCTCGCGGAGCGAGTGCTCCGTCCGCTTCAGGTCGGTGACGTCTTCGTTGACCATGACCACGCCCTGCAGTCGGTCATCCCGGTCCAGGATCGGGATGGCGGAGTTGCGGATGAAGCGCCTCGCGCCGTCGAACGCCTCGATCTCGATCTCCTCGCCCAGCGACGCCTCGTGGTTGCGGATCGCACGCTCGAGCGCCCACTCGCCGGACTCGATACGGCGCCCGCTGTCGGCCCACCAGCCCTTGTAGCGGTCGACCCCGCCTACACCGACGTACGCCACCCCGCCCCAGATTCGCTGGGCCTCCGGGTTGCCGTAGGTGATTCTGCCGCCCTCGTCCGTGAGCCAGATCCCCACCGGCAGGTGCTCGATGATGGCCATGAGCTCCAGCCGCGCCTGCGCCTCCCGCTCCGCATGCGCCACTGCACGCTCACGTTCCGCGGCCAGTCGTGACGTCATCCACGAAACCAGGCCCACTACGGCAAGGAACGAGAGAAAGCTCAGAAGACTCCTGGGATAGTCGACCGTGACGGTGCCGACCGGTGAAAAGAAGAGGTAGTTGACGCCGAGCACCGAGAGGACGCTCACCAGGATGCTCGTCCAGAAGCCGGCGAGCCAGGCGGTGAACGCGACGGCGACGAAGAAGAACAGGAAGACGTGTGGCTGCAGGAAGTCCCGGAAGATGGCGCTCACGACGAACGCGAGTGCGAAGATCGAAAGCGCCCCCACGAGACTGCGAACGGTACCGGCATGAGTGCGGTACCGTTCCAGATCAGAGATGCTCGACTCGACATGACCCATCATGGGCAAGGCACCCGTGGCGTGTGGGGATTCACGGCCACGGAAGCCCGTAGCAGGATGCGCACCTGCCCGCCTCCGGTCGAATCGTCAGGCCCCCACTCGACGGTACACTCCCAGCCGTAGCGGCGGGTCCACTGTCCAGAAGAAGTAGAGCCGGTTCTCGTAGCCGACCACCCGGTTCTCCGTCCGGTCGCGTGTCTTGGGATAGTCCTGGCCCGCCTGGTTTTCGATCAGGAGGACATGGGCCTCGCCCACCTCGGACTCCAGCGCTTCGAGCTGCTCCTGCAGCGAGTCCAGCAGCGCGCGCTCTGCCTCGTCCTTGACGTCACCCTCGGCAGTGGCGGTGAGCGCCCGCTCGTCGACTCGTTCGTACGCCTCGGAAAATTCCTCGAACGACGCGGAATACTCCGACGTCCGCCGGAACGAGATCTCCGTCATCGCCCGTGCATCGAAGTTCGGCTGCACACTCTGCACCGTGGTCCCGTACCGCCGTATGATCATGCACCCTCCATTCGTGGAAAAAAGCAGGGGAAAGTGGATAGAGGATAGTGGAGAGGGGATGAATTGGCCACGCGCGGGAATGCGGTCGCGGCGTTGTCGAAGCCGCGCGTCCGTGCAACCCCCACTGCTATACCGAAAATTCTCCTGCACGGCGGCCATCGGGTGCGCGGCGAAGGCTGGATTTCACGATGTCGCTCCACCCTCGGTGCTCCCTGCACCTTTCCCATCCCCAAGCAGGATCAGGACACTTCCGCTATCCTCTCCCCCTATCCCCTGCCTCACATGACGATCACGTAGCGGAACCACTCCGCGACCGGTCGTCCCTCCTTCTGCGCGGGCTCGAAGACCCACTCGGCGGCCTGCCGTCTGAGCTTTCGGTCGAAGCCGCGATCCCCGGTCGGGGGCACGAGACGGGTCGAGTCCGCGACCACGGTGCCCTCGGTGGTCACGAAGACCCACACCTCGACCTCGCGGCCACGGACCTTGTCCGGTCGGTCGGACGGCGGAAGGATCAGCCCCCGCGGCATGGGAGGCACCACCCGGAAGCGCCCCTCCTCGGCCGTGCCGCCATCGCCCTGGCCATCGCCATCCACGAGGCCGGGGCCGGGCTCCGGTCCATCCCGCTCGCCGAGCACGCCCGGAACGTCGGCAAGCTCGATCGGCGGCGCCTCGGGCTCGGGCTCTTCCTCGAGTTCGACCGTCACCTCAGGCGCCGGGACCGGCGCCGGCGGCCGCCTGATCCGCTCCTCCTCGCGCGGCGGCACCAGTTGGAGGTTCACCGCCTGCATCCCGCCGCCCGCCGGCGCGGCCCGGTCATCGCCGGCACGCGGCCCCGCAGCGGCGTACGGCGAGTCCGGAATACCATCACCACGGAACAACAACAGAAGCAGAAGGTGGATGAGCAGAGAGGCGGCCATGCTCCAGTGCCGGATACGGCGGTGCCGCTGCCTCAGCTCGTCCGTTCTGCGTATCGACGGTGGTGGAGTCCCCACTCCCTTGCCTCCGATCTCGGGGTCGCCTCAGCCCCTTTGTACGCCCCGAGCCCCGGTCGGGGTTTCATCGCGGTGCACGTCGAGGGCTGCGCGTACAATGCAAGGGTCGGGCGCGGTGGGGCGTGGCCACATCGCTCCCCCTATGAAAGAAGATGCACGAAACGCCTGAAACTTGGCATGCCGCTTTCTGCGCCCGTGTGGACGGAGCGTCGAGCCCCGCCTATACTCACGAGACCATGCTCTACGACCTGGCGATCATCGGCGGCGGCATCAACGGCACCGGCGTGGCACGCGACGCCGCACTGCGCGGGCTGCGCGTCGCCATCTTCGAGCGCGAAGACTGGGGGTGCGGCACCACCGGGTCGTCGACGCGCATGGTGCACGGCGGCGTGCGCTACCTACTCTACGACGTGCCGACCACACGCCACTCGTCGGAGGACGCCGCACGTGTGCGCCGAATCGCGCCGCACCTGACCTTCCGCATCCCCTTCCTCTGGCCGCTCTACGGGCAGAGCCGCTTCATGACCGAGGCGACGGAGGCGTTCCTCACCGCCTACGACCGCTACGCGAAGCTCAAGGGCGGGCTGCGTCACGCTCGACTGAGCGCCGAGGACGCCCGGCGCATCGAGCCGGGGCTGGCCCCCGAGGTGCGCGGCGCGCTCACGCTCGACGAGTGGGGCGTCGATGTCTACCGCCTCTCGGCACTGAATGCACTCGACGCCCACGAAGCCGGTGCCGACCTCTTTCCCCACACCGAAGTCGTCGACTTCCTCTACGACGGCCGCACCGTGCGCGGCGTGCGCGTCCGCGACCGCCTGGACGGCGGCGAGCGCGATGTCGAGGCGCGGCTCGTCCTGAACGCCGGCGGCCCGTGGGCGGGCCGCATCGCCTCGATGGCCGATGCCACGGTCCGGCTGCGACCCGGCAAGGGGATCCACGTCACCTTCGAGCGCCGCATCGGCAACTACGGGATGATCCTCGAGGGCGTGGACGGGCGGACCATGTTCCTGGTGCCACACGGCGCGGAGACGATCGTCGGCACCACGGACGACGACTACTACGGCGACCCGGCTCGTGTCGACCTCGAGGTCACGAACGACGAGGTGTCGTACGTAATCGAGGCGGCGGCTCGCGCGATCCCCCAGGCCCGCGAGTGGCGGCCGCTGCGCGCGTGGGCTGGCGTGCGCAACACGATCTTCGAGTGGGGCGTCGATGCCGATGCACTCTCGCGCCGCCACGAGATCATCGACCACGAGACGCGCGACGGCGTGCCCGGCCTGCTCTCGCTCGCCGGCGGCAAACTCGCTTCGTACCGCGTCTTCGCCGAGGAGGCGACGGATCGCATCCTGGAGAAACTCGGGCGGCCGCCAGTCGCCTGTGAGACCGGAATACGTCCGCTCCCCGGCGCCGAGCCGGAGCCCGATTTCCGGGCACTGGCCGCCGGGTTGCCGCTTCCCGCCGCAGCGATCGAACGCATCTGGCGACGCCTCGGCGGCCGGCTCCACGGGGTCTTCGCCGGCGCGGAGGCCGGCGACCTCGTGCCGATTTGCCGATCCGAGGCGGTGACACCCGCCGAGATCCGCCACGCCGTTCAGGTCGAAGGGTGCCGCACCCTCGAAGACCTGCGTCGCCACGCCCACGTTGGCGCCGGCTCCTGCGACGGTCTCGATTGCGCGGCGCCCGCCGCGCACCTCATGGCCGAACTCCTCGGCTGGACACCCGAGCGGACCCACGCCGAGATCGAAGCCTTCATGGATCGCCGCTGGATCGGCCGACGTCCCGTGCTGCACGGAGCGACGCTCGCACAGGAGGAACTGACGCGCGGCGTGTACGCGTCGGAGGGGTCCGGAGCGGGCTGGAGCGGCAGCTAGCGCCGCTTCCGCACCGTCCAGCCACGAATCGAATCGTGCACTCCGCCGGGTGCGCCTCGCACGCGTCGTGCAGTTTACATGTGCGCCAAGCGGCTGGCACGAAGTCAGCCGCATTCGCTTGGCACGACGGCGAGTCGAAGAGCGCAAAGGCGGCAAAGAGCCGGTATCGGCTCGAGCCGCTTCGGATCGGGCAACACGAGCGCGCGGCGCTGGAAGCGAGCGGGAACGGGCAGATGAACGGATTCGATCCTCACGATCTCGCGGACATTCACAACCACCTCGTCCCCGGCGTCGATGATGGGGCCCGGACGATGGGCGAGTCGATCCGCCACCTGTGCTCACTTCACGCAGCCGGAGTGACTCGCCTGGCGGTGAGCCCTCACCTGGATGCGCGCATGGTCCACGAGTCCGGCGCGCTCCACGAGCGCCTGAAGCGCCTCGAGGGCGCATTCAACGAGCTCATGCACGTCTGCTCCACCCGGCCCGACGTGCCGCGGCTCGTCTTCGGCCAGGAGATCCTGACGCCCGACCCGGATACGGCGCGCAAGGTCTTCGCCGACGAGCGCGTGGGGATCGCCGGCACTCGCTACGCCCTCATCGAATTCGGTTTCGACCTCCCCGGTGATCCGGCGGGCGTGGTCCGTGCCGCCATCGCCGCGGGGCGACGCCCGATCGTAGCGCACCCGGAACGCTACAGGCGGGACAAGGGGCGCGTCACGGTCGAGGAAATCCGGAGCTGGAAGGAGGCCGGCGCACTTCTCCAGGTGAATGGCGGGAGCATCCTGGGCGAGTACGCGGAGGGGATCCGGGAGATCGGGCTACGGCTCCTGGCCGAGGGCCTCGTCGACCTGATCGCGACCGACAGCCACGCCGATGCCCGCCCGGTCTCACCCGCCGACGTCGGCCAGGCGCTGGCCCGCCGTGGTCTCCGGCGTCAGGCCCGCCTCCTACTTTCCGAGAACCCGCAGCGCATCCTGGCCGACCGCGACACGCTGCCCGTGCCCGGGCAGCAGTACCGAGCGACCGCCTGAGTCGCCCACCACACGCTACTGCAACGACTTCGTGTGAATCGTCCTCACACGGAGGCACGGCGGTCGCCCCTTCACGCCTTACCGCCGCGGCGGCCCTCCGAGCAGCGTCACCGGGTCCTCGGCGCGGCCGCCCCGCCAGATCTCGAAGTGCAGGTGCGGGCCGGTCACGTTGCCGGTCGCGCCGGAGCTACCGATCACCTGCCTTCCCCGCACCTCCTCGCCCTTCTTCACCTTCGCCTCGGAGAGATGGGCATAGACGGAGTAGACGCCGCCGCCGTGGTCGAGGATGATCGCGATACCGTAGCCACGCATCCACCGACTCTCGAGGACCCGGCCCGACTTCATGGCGTGTACGGGCGTGCCCACCGCGAGTGGGATGTCCACGCCACGGTGGACCCCCGGCTTCAGTCCATTGAAGCGGAGCCCGAACGGCGAGCTGATCGACCCCTCCACGGGCCAGCGAGGCAGACTGCAGGCGCTAAGGAGACAGAGGGTCAGAAGAGGCGTCCAGCGCATCCAGTTCCTTCTCGGTGAAGCGCGCGACCTCGTCGGCGTGGTCGCGGTGACCGACGACGGCCGCGTGGTAACCCATGTTGATCCGATGGTACGTCCGGAAGAAGCGGATGGCCAGAGGGTCCCAACCGTCGCCGTACCCCTCGCACAGGTGGCGGAGCCAGTCTCCGGTGAGTTCGTTGCCGAAGAGCGGGCCGTGCACGACTTCGGTCTTGGCCACATCGAGCTCCGGCGGGCCGGCCAGGACATCCTCGAAGTCCAGCACGCCCACACATCGCACCGCGTCCCCATCCGGGGCACAGAGGATGTTGGCGTACCAGAGGTCGTTGTGCGCTAGGACGCCACCACCCCGGCCGACCCGCGCCGATACGGCGGGAATCGCTTCGATCAGGGCATCGATGACACGCAGCCCCCGGCGCCAGTCGCGCTCCACGGCCGGGCGTAGTCGCCCCTCGAGATCCGTGCTCAGGAACTCTGCGAGCGAGACCGGCCGCTCGACGGCCACGAGGAGCAGACCGTGCCCCGGCAGTCGGACCTCGTGAATGCGTCGCATGAGACGGCCCCAGCTCCGGAGCGTGGACTCGCGCGCCTCGGGGTCCAGTCCTTTCCAGAGCTTGCTGAGCGTCGGGCGATCGATGCGCCAGTAGGCGAGCCCGGGCTGGTCATCCAGCGTGGGCGGCAGCTCCAGGTACACCGGCACGACCACCTTCGTATGCTCACGCAGCAGGCGCGAGGCGAGGCGTGAGGTCGCGAACCGGTCGAGCGACCCCGGCACCTGCGCCCGCTTGATCATGAGCGTGCGGCCATCGGCGAAGCGCACCTCGGCCACGTCGTTGCTCGTGTCGCCGCGGAAGATGGTCTCCAGCGCCTCCACACCGCCGATCTCGTCGGCCAGGAGGTCCAGGACCGCTGCGACGAACTCTTCCATCAGCGCCCGCCGGCCGCTCCCGCCCGCTGCCAGACGTTGTCCGAGCGGTCCACATCCGGGAAGATCAGCTCCGGATCGATCGCGACCGAGGCGACGCGGCCGGGGACCGTGACCGTCTGCGTCGTGCGGCGCGCGCCGGCCAGCCACACGTCGACCGGCACGACGACTTCGCGGGTCTCCCCGTTTTCCAGCGTGATGACCAGCAGGACCGGCAGCGGTGCTTCGCCCTGGTCCTCGATCGTGATGGCGAGCTGCTCGCCGCCGTCCGCGGGTGCGACATCGACGTTCACGATCGCCTGGTCCATGACCGCCGTCTCGTACCACCACGGGTACCAGAACCAGTCCAGGTCCCTGCCGGCCACGTCCTCGACGGTGTTGAAGAAGTCGAGTGGGTAGGGGTGCTTGAGGAGCCAGCGTTCGCCATACTCCCGCAGCGCCTCCTCCACCGTCTCCTCGCCGATCACGCCGCCCAGTGCGCGCAGCAGGACCGCGGGCTTGGAGTAGGCCGCAGTGCCGAAGAGCGCGTAGACGCCGTAGAGATCCGCCTTGCGCATGATCGGCAGCTCCTGGCCCGTACCGGCCACCTGGAGGTAGCGCTGGAGTTCGCCACGGAAGGCATCATCCTCATCGAAGAAGTCGTCGACCGCCTGGTTCTCGATGAAGGTGCCCAGCCCCTCGTCCATCCAGGCGAAGAACGTCTCGTTGTTGCCGACCATCATCGGCCACCACTGGTGCGCCACCTCGTGGGCGATCACGCTGTAGACCGTGCGCGCGCTCCCGAAGTCGCGCACGAACGTGATCATCGGGTACTCCATCCCGCCGATCGGCCCCTCGACCGACGTGATCTGCGGGTAGATGTAGGGGAACCACTTGTCGTCCAGGAACTTGAACGCGTGCTGCGTGAATCGCGCCGACTCGCGCCAGCTCTCCGCACTCGGACGGTAGAGGGCGTGCACGGCGACGACGCGCTCGTCGTCGCCCTCGCCGACCACCGCTCGCGTCGCGTCCCAGAGGTAGCGGTTGGAGGTGGCCCAGGCGAAGTCGCGCACGTCACGGCCGACGAAGCGCCAGGTCAGCTGCCCGCCCGGCGCACGCTGCGTGGCACTCCCCGGACCGAAGTCGGCCTCCGTGATCACGTGCACGATGTCGTCGCTCCGGAGCGCCTGGTCGAGCCGCCGCCGCACCTGATCGGTCAGCACCTCCTCGGGGTTCTGAAGCTCGCCCGTCGCGACGACGACCCACCCCTCGGGCACCGTCAGCGAAACATCGAAATCACCGTACTCCAGGTAGAATTCGCCGTTGCCCAGGTACGGCCAGGTGTGCCACCCCGCGACGTCGTCGTAGACGGCCACCTGCGGGTACCACTGCGCGATGTTGTAGACCTCGTGGTCGATGTGCCCCGTGCGAGGTGCGCCCGGGGGCGGGACCGTGAAGTGCCACGCGACGTCGACGTCCACGCTCTCACCCGGCGCGAGTGGCGCCGGAAGACGCACGTACATCAGCGTTTCGACGACCTGGAAGGCGGCGCCGCTACGCGGCGTCGGCCGCCCGCCACCGAGTTGTGCCGCCGGCTGCCCATCGACCGCGACACGCTCGATCGTCATCCCACCGGTGATCGGCACCGATCGCGTCCGCTGCACCCCCTCGGAGAAGAGGTTCTGGTAGACGTGGAAAACGAGCAGCCCGAGCGTGTCGGGCGAGTTGTTTCGGTACGTGACCGTCTCCTCGCCCTGGACCCGCGCGGTCGCAGGGTCGAGCTCCGCCTCGATCCGATAGCTCACTTCCTGCTGCCAGTAACGTGGACCCGGCCGGCCATCGAGCGTCCGGGTCCCCGCCTCCACCGCCGCCGCGAAATCCGGCGGGACCGGGACCGGCTCGACGGCATAGCGGACATCGACCGCCTCCGTTGCGGTCGGCGTGGTTTCGACGGGTCGCGGGGCCTCGGGTTCCGGCGCCTGGCTGCACCCCGCAAGCCCAAGGAGCAGAAGCCCCACCGTTCGCAGCATGCTCTGTCGCATTCCGTTCCTCCTCGAGGTCATCGGCCGCCCGTCTTCGGGCGATCTCCCCGCCAGCCGCAACATCCGCGCAACCACGTCGAGCAGCTGGCCCCGGAACGCAATAGAACGATTTCCGCGCAATTGTCCAGTCGAGGCGACGGATCGCACTGCTTTGCATCCAGCTTTTCCGGATAGCGACGCCACGATCCACTCCTCTCGGCTAAAGACTCTACAGGGCGCGTCCACGGATCACATCATCGCTTTCCGATCGGGTTCTCATTCCTCAGTCCACGGGGCCCGTGATCTCGAAGACACAACGCGGCCGGCCGTTCCGCTGGCAGCACTCACGCACCGGACACCCCACGATCTCCTCCACCAGCGCCTCCGCGAGACCGCACACCACCGCGTGATCCCTCGTCACGCCCGAAAGCGGGCAGCCGTAGCCGCGGAGGCGCCAACCGCCCTCACACCGCTCGACCTCCACATCCCCGCCCAGCGACCGCAGCACGGTGGCCGCCGCTTCCACCCCGGAGGCCACATCCTTGCCGTCCGCACGATGCTCCGCCGCAAGACGAACCCCTACCTCTCGGAGGAGCTGCTCCGCACGCTCGCGGCCCTCCCGCTCCTCCAGAACTCGCACCACCTCGCCCAACACCAGCGCGTATGCCTTGGGAAAGAGCTCCTCGGCACCCGCCGTGAGTCGGTAGAGCTGCGCCGGCTTGCCGCCGGTCCCCCGCAGCACGCCGGCCTCCTCGACCATGCCGTCCCGCCGTAGCGCAGCGACGTGGGCCCGCGCCGCGTTGTCCGAAATCCCCAGCTCTCTCGCCAGCTCGTTGATCGTCCGCGCCGAACGCCGCACCAGTGCGAGCAGCCGCCCGCGCGTCCCGCTCGCCATCGTTTCGAACCAGTTCGTCACCCTTCCTCCCCTGCCGGCTCCACCCCTATCGTGATATCATCAGCTGGCCCACCTGAAAGTCAATAAAACCATTGACAAAGTATCATTAACTGCGGAGATTGGCGAGAGCGTGATGATGGTGTCGCGTGGGGCCGGCGCGGGTGCGCCGTGCACCGACCGGTGGCGTGCCGCTGCGCCGGGACCTTTCCACTCACTAGGAGGCACCATGACGACCCGACATACGCTGTTCCCCGCGGCCCTGGCGGCTTTCGCCCTCGTGGGCACGGCTTGCTCCTCGAACGCCCAGGACCGGAGCGCGAGCGCTCCGGCGCTCACGGACCCACAAGTCGCACACGTTGCGGTGACTGCGAACGCGATCGATGTGGAGCTTGCCGAACTGGCCCAGGGGCGTGCGACGAGCCCGGAGGTGGTCCGCTTCGCACGCACGATGATCACGGACCATACAGCGGTCAACGAGCAGGCGGCTGCGCTGGCGCAGCGACTCGGCGTCACGCCCGAGGGCAACGAGGTGAGCACAGCGCTGAGAGAGGGTGCGGATGCGGTGCGGGCGCAATTGGCAGCGCTGCAGGGGCCTGCATTCGACCGCGCGTACATGGAGCGCGAAGTCGCCTATCACCAGGCGGTACTGGACGCCCTGGACACGGTCCTGATCCCGAGCGCAACGAATGGTGAACTGCGGTCGCTGCTGACGGAAGTACGCCCGGCGATCGTGGCGCACCTGGAGCACGCGCGCATGCTGGACGCCTCACTGCGGGGCGTCCCGTGATCATCCTGGGACGACTCGCCGGTTTCTGGATCGCAGCGCTCGGCCCGATGGCCCTCGCGTTCCCCCTCGCCCCGTGCGTCCGGCATCCGGCGGACGAGCCGACCGAAGCGCCTCGTCGGCATGAAGTCGAGATCCGCGGCTTCCAGTTTCAGCCGCGGAACCTCGAGGTCGCCGTGGGCGATACGGTGGTGTGGATCAACCGTGATGCCGTCCCCCACACCGCCACGGCAGTCGACGGCTCCCGGGATTCCGGCGAACTCGGCAGAGGCGAGGCGTGGACGTGGGTGCCCGCGGAGCCTGGCACGTGGGACTACCTGTGTGATTTCCACCCGACGATGAAGGCTTCGCTTCGGGTGAAGGCCCCGAGCGACGAAACCCGGGGGGAGCGCGGGGACTGATACGCTGTGCGGGACTGCCGTTGCGACTCCCGGGGACGTACCCGCCGCCGCATGCGTGGATCGCATACCGGGTATTCCCGCACCTTTTCGGTCCTTCCGGTCACACAGAGACACAGAGACACAGAGGACACAGAGACACGCGGGCACGGATGCGTCCGGGGGTGCGGGGGCGAAGAAGGCTTCGCACCACTGCGCCCCCCTGCCCCCTCCTCCGTACCTCCGTGCCTTTGTGTGCACCCGGTCCGCGCGAGCCGACAGGGGATCGGCCTGCTTGACTTTCCACACTCCCGGTCTCAACTGTAGAGCGTGCCCCCGCATCGAGGCGGGCCGCCACCGACCACTCCCCCGAGACCCCTCTCGCCATGTCCGGTAAGCGACGGAACCGACGTTCCTCCGGCGGTCTTCGCCTGCGCCCGGCGCCCAAGGGCCGGACAGTCGACCCGGCAGCGCTCTCCGAAGTCCGGGAGCTGTTGGCCGACGCCCCTCGCCGGCGCGACCTGCTGATCGAGCACCTGCATCGGATCCAGGATGCGTACGGCCACCTCTCCGACCGCCATCTCACGGCGCTGGCCTACGAACTTCGGCTCACTCCCGCCGAGGTCTACGAGGTCGCCACCTTCTACCACCACTTCGACGTGGTCAAGGACGGCGAGATCCCGCCGCCGCCGGTTACGGTCCGGGTCTGCGAATCGATCGCCTGTGAGTTGGCCGGCGCCGACCGGCTCCTCGCCGAGCTTCGCGAACGACTCGGCTCGCGGCTGCGCGTGATCGGCGCGCCGTGCGTGGGACGCTGCGAACACGCACCCGTCGCCATCGTCGGACACAACCCGGTCCACCAGGCCACCACCGCCAAGGTCGAGGAGACGGTCGTGGCGGGCTGGCTCGAGCCGGCAGCGCCGGCCGCGATCGACTACGATGCCTACCGCGCCTCCGGCGGCTACGAGCTCCTGGCGGCGCTGCACCGGGGCGAGCGGAGCGTAGACGACGTCGTCGCCACCGTCGAGGCGTCGGGGCTGCGAGGGCTGGGCGGCGCCGGCT
The DNA here is from genome assembly GCA_937995995.1 of uncultured bacterium. GTDB lineage: Bacteria > Gemmatimonadota > Gemmatimonadetes > Longimicrobiales > RSA9 > CALBZE01. The sequence continues at coordinate 11,959 of CALKIP010000008.1, read as the reverse complement.
TCCCGTCGGGACGCAAGTGGAGCTTCGTGCGCGCCGAGCCGGGCCCGCGCGTCGTCGTGCTCAACACCGACGAAGGCGAGCCGGGCACGTTCAAGGACCGCCACTGCCTGGAGACGGATCCGCACCGGGTGCTCGAGGGACTGCTCATCGCCGCGCGCGTGGTCGAGGCCGACGACGTCTATCTCTACGTCCGCGACGAGTACGCCGCGATCCGGGAGGTGCTGGCCCGCGAACTCGCGGCACTCGAGGCCGACCCGCCGTGCCCACTCCCTCGGCTCCACCTGCGGCGCGGTGCGGGAGCCTACATCTGCGGCGAGGAGACTGCGCTGATCGAATCGATCGAGGGCAAGCGAGGCGAGCCGCGGCTGCGCCCGCCCTACCCCGCGCAGCGTGGCGTCTTCGGCCGGCCGACGCTGGTGCACAACGTCGAGACCATGTACTGGCTGCGCGAGATCCTGGAGCGCGGCGCCGAGTGGTACGCCTCCCTGGGACGACGCGGCCGCAAGGGGCTGCGCCTCTTCTCGGTGAGCGGCCGGGTGGCGCGCCCCGGTGTCTACGCCGCACCCGCGGGAATCACCCTGCGCGAGCTGATCGAGGAGCACGCAGGCGGGATGCTGCCGGGCCACACGCTCTACGGCTACCTGCCCGGCGGCGCCTCGGGCGGGATCCTCCCCGCTCGCCTGGCGGACGTCCCCCTCGACTTCGACACACTCGCCGAGTACGGCTGCTTCATCGGCTCGGCCGCGATCGTCGTCCTCTCCGACCACGACCGCGCGAAGGACGTGGCGCTCAACCTCATGCGCTTCTTCGCCCACGAATCGTGTGGCAAGTGCACGCCGTGCCGCGTGGGGACCGCGCAGTCGGTCGAGCTCATGCGCGGGGAGGAGTGGGACACTGGACTCCTCCGCGAGCTCGGCACCGCCATGGCCGACGCCTCGATCTGCGGCCTCGGCCAGGCCGCGCCCAACCCGGTGCGCTGCGTCACGGAGTTCTTCCCGCAGGAGCTCACGCCTCACGTGGAATCGGAGGTGGACCGATGAGTGTGAAACACTCGGGCGAGCGCGAGGACGGCGCCGGGAGCGGCACCGGCGCAACTGCCGGCACCACGGCGACGATCGCCGCGGGCACCGCTGAGGAATCATCCGTGCGCTTCACCCTCGATGGCCGGGAGGTCGACGCGCTTCCCGGCGAGACCATCCTCCAGGCCGCGCTCCGCCACGGCGTGCGCATCCCGCACCTCTGCTACACCGAGGGGATGCGGGCCGACGGCAACTGCCGTGCGTGCATGGTCGAGATCGAGGGCGAACGCGTCCTCGCGGCCTCGTGCTGTCGCCAGCCCGCGGAAGGGATGGAGGTTCGCGCGACGAGCGAGCGCGCCCGTCACTCGCAGAAGATCGTGCTCGAGCTGCTCCTGTCGGATGCACCCGAGATGCAGCACCGCCCCGACTCCGAGCTGGAGCTCTGGGCGCGTGAGCTGGAGGTCGGCCTTCCTCGCTTCGCGCCGCTCGGCGCGCCGATCGGCCCCGTGCCCGAGCCCGACCTCTCGCACCCCGCGATCGCCGTCCGCCTCGATGCCTGCATCCAGTGCACCCGCTGCGTGCGCGCCTGCCGCGAAGTTCAGGTCAACGACGTCATCGGCTACGCCGGCCGCGGCGCCGACGCCCGCATCGTCTTCGACCTCGAGGACCCGATGGGCGCGAGCTCGTGCGTGGCGTGTGGCGAGTGCGTCCAGGCCTGCCCGACCGGCGCGCTCATGCCGGCCGGGCTGCCCGGCGATGTGCCGGTCCTGCTGCCCGATCTGGCGGTGGCGGAGATGTCAGCGCCTCCCACGCCCATCCCCACCCTCTGCCCCTACTGCGGCGTCGGCTGCCAGGTGACCTATCACGTCCGCGACGACCGCATCCTCTTCACGACCGGGCGGGACGGGCCATCGAACCATGGGCGGCTCTGTGTGAAGGGGCGCTACGGCGTCGACTACGCGCGCAGCCCGCAGCGGCTCACGGTCCCACTCGTCCGCCGCGAGGACGCGCCCAAGACGCCGGACGGGATCGTCGACCCGGCGAATCCCTGGGACGTCTTCCGTGAAGCGACGTGGGAGGAGGCGCTCGACCGCGCCGCCGCGGGGCTGCGCCGGATCCGTGACGAATACGGCCCGTCCGCACTCGCCGGCTTCGGCTCGGCCAAGGGGAGCAACGAGGAGGCGTACCTCTTCCAGAAGCTGATTCGCACCGGCCTCGGCACGAACAACGTCGATCACTGCACCCGGCTCTGCCACGCCTCGTCCGTGGCCGCGCTCCTGGAGGGGATCGGCTCGGGCGCCGTCTCGAACCCCGTCTCCGACGTGCAGTATGCCGATGTCTTCATGATCATCGGCGCGAACCCGACCGTGAACCACCCCGTCGCCGCGACGTTCATGAAGAACGCGATCGAACGTGGCGCGAAGCTGATCCTGGCCGACCCGCGCCGCACCGAACTGGCTCGGCTCGCCACGCACACCCTCCAGTTCAAGCCCGGCAGCGACGTCGCGCTGCTGAACGCGATGCTGCACACCATTGTCACCGAAGGGCTGGTCGACGAGCGCTTCGTCGCGGAGCGGACGGAGGGATTCGACGAGTTGCGGCGCCGGCTCGTCGCCTACTCCCCGGAGGCGATGGAGCGGATCTGCGGAATCCCCGCCGAGACGATCCGCGAGGTCGCACGGCTCTACGCCACGGCGAAGGCTTCCATGATCTTCTGGGGGATGGGCGTGAGTCAGCACACGCACGGCACCGACAACGTGCGCGCCCTGATCGCCCTCGCACTCATCACCGGCCAGATCGGCCGCCGCGGCGCGGGGCTGCACCCGCTGCGCGGCCAGAACAACGTGCAGGGCGCCTCGGATGTGGGGCTGATCCCCATGGTTTACCCGGACTACAGGTCCGTCGAGGATGACGACGCAAGGCGCTTCTTCGAGGATCTGTGGGACGCCGAGCTCGACCGGAAGGCTGGCCTCACCGTGGTCGAGATCATGGACGCGGCGCACGAGAAGAAGATCCGCGGGATGTACATCATGGGCGAGAACCCCGCGATGTCCGATCCCGACGTCCAACACGTCCGCGAGGCGTTCAGCAAGCTCGACTGGCTCGTCGTACAGGAGATCTTCCTGACCGAGACCGCCTCCTTCGCCGACGTGATCCTGCCGGCCTCGGCGTTCCCGGAGAAGACCGGAACGTTCACGAATACGGACCGCCGCGTACAACTCGGCCGCCAGGCCCTCGAGCTGCCGGGCCAGGCGCGGCAGGACCTCTGGATCATCCAGGAGATGGCGCGCCGCATCGGTCTCGACTGGGCGTACGCCGGCCCGGCCGACGTCTTCGCGGAGATCCGCCGGGCCGTGCCGAGCTGGGCCGGGATCACCTGGGAACGCCTCGAGCGCGAGCACGGCGTGACCTACCCGTGCCGCATCGAGGGCGACCCGGGCACGGAGGTCCTCTTCACCGAGCGCTTCCCCACGGCGAACGGCCGTGGCACGTTGGTCCCGGTCGACTACACCCCCTCCAACGAGCCCCCGGACGACGACTATCCGTGGGTCCTCATCACCGGCCGCATCCTCGAGCACTGGCACACCGGCGCCATGACGCGCCGCGCCGTGGTGCTCGACACGATCGAGCCCGCACCGACCGCGAGCCTGCACCCGGACGAGGCCGAGGCGCTCGGCCTCGAAGTGGGCGACGTCGTCACCGTCGAATCGCGACGCGGAAGCATCTCACTCCTGGCACGCAGCGATCCCGCCGTGCCACGCGGCGCCGTCTTCGTCCCCTTCTGCTACGCCGAGGCGCCGGCGAATCTGCTCACCAACCCGGCGCTCGACCCGTACGGGAAGATCCCGGAGTTCAAGTACTGCGCGGTGCGGGTGACGCCGGGCGGAGGGCCGGTCGAGCGGGTGGGGTACGGCGCCGGGCGAGTGCCGATCGAGGTTGGTGGGGATTGAGGCCTCGGGGCGCTGCCATGAATCGAGAACGGCGCCACGACTGCACATCGTCCGCGGCCCTTCACGCCCCTCGCCCCGAAATTGCGGCAGATATGGAAAGCTTTGCCCTTTGGGTTGTATTATATGCATCTGAAGTTCGAACCCCGACCGCTCCGGCGGGTCTTGGCATCGCCCCTGCCCCGGGCGGCGATGCTGGTCATGGCCGTGCGGACGGCGGGGTGGTAATCGCAGGAGTCGTCTTTGAGCGTACCTTCGAGCACGGGCGCGACGACGGACCGGGCGAGCACCGAAGCGGTGCGTGCCCCGGCCTCATCGGCGACGCGGCAGACCGGCCAGCGGAGCCGGGCACGTGCGTATTACGAGCTGACCAAGCCGGGGATCACCCGGCTTTCGGTGCTGACCGCATTGGCGGGCTATTACATGGCGCTGACCGGGCCGATCGACTGGGTGCGCCTCCTCCACCTCGTGGTCGGCACGGCATTGGCCGCGAGTGGCACCAACGCGCTGAACCAGGTGGCCGAGCGCGAGAACGATGGTCGAATGCGCCGCACACGCATCCGGCCGCTGCCGTCCGGACGGCTGGAGCCCGGTGAGGCCGCGCGCTTCAGTTGGGGCACGACGGTCGTGGGGCTCGCCTACCTCGCCTTCTTCGTCGAGCCGCTGACCTCGTTGGTCACGGCGGCGAGTACGGTGAGCTACGTGTTCATCTACACGCCGCTCAAGCAGCGCACCTCGCTGTCGACGATCGTCGGCGCCGTGCCGGGCGCGCTCCCGATCCTGGCCGGGTGGACCGCGGCCGGCAACGGCGTGAATACGGTCGGGTGGGCGCTGTTCTGGATCCTCTTCCTCTGGCAGCTGCCCCACTTCCTGGCCCTCGCCTGGCTCTACCGGGAGGATTACCGTGAAGGCGGATTCGCCATGCTGAGCCTCTTCGATCCGGATGGCGAGCAGACGAGCCGGCAGGCCATGCTCTACGCCGTGACGCTGCTCCCGGTCAGCCTGCTGCCCACACTTCTCGGACTGACCGGTGCGCTGTACTTCTTCGGCGCGCTGATCCTCGGTATCGCCTTCGCCGGGCTGGCCGTCGCCATGACGCTGGACCGATCCCGGGTACGAGCCCGGCGCCTCTTCCTGGGCTCGATCATCTATCTGCCGGTGCTCCTGCTCCTGATGGTATTGGACAAGCTGCCGGCGTAGAGGTCCGGCGGACGACGCACCGACCTTCGTGAGCCGCGGTTCGGCCGATTCCGGCCGGGCCGCGGCTTCGTACATCGGGCGGACCGGGCCTTGCATTCAGGCGCCACGGCTCCGGAACAAGCGAGATTTCGCCCCGACCCCGGCGGGTCGGCGGCCGCCTACTCCCCTACCCCAGGAGGCAACGTGGCAGCTCGACATTCTATCCTTGTCCGCGGCCTCGTGGCCGGTTTGCTCGCCGCCACCGCCCTGGCCGTCTGGTTCCTGGTGATCGACCTGATCCAGGGCCGAGCGTTTTACACCCCGGCGTTCGTTTCGAGCATGCTGACCGGCCGTGAGACCGTTTCGATCGACACCGGTCTCATCATCGGGTACACGGTCTTCCACTACGGCGTGTTCCTGGCGATCGGCGTCATCGTCGCGTGGCTCTTGAGCAAGGTGGAAACGGTGCCCGCCTTCCTCCTTGGCGTTGTCCTCGGCGTCCTCCTCTTCGATCTGATCTTCTATTCGAGTGTGATCATCACGGGGACCAACGTGGTCGCGGAGCTTGGCTGGCCCGAGGTGCTGGTGGGAAATCTCATGGCCGGGATCGTCCTCCTGGGCTACCTCCACCTGAGCGGCGTGGTGAAATCGGTCACATGGCTGGATGTGCTCGCCGAACACCGCATCCTGCGGGAAGGCGTGGTCGCCGGACTGCTCGGCGCCGTCGTCGTCGCCCTGTGGTTCCTGATCTTCGACGCCATCGCCGGACGCGTGTTCTTCACTCCCGGTGCACTCGGCTCTGCCCTCCTCTACGGCGCCAACACCATCGGCGACGTGCGGGTGGCCACCGGAACGGTGGCGCTCTATACGATCATTCACGTCGCGGCGTTCATCATCGTCGGCATCATCGCCGCGGCCTTCGTCATGGGCGCGGAGCGGCAGCCGCCGTTGCTCCTCGGGTTGATCCTTTTCTTCGTGGTGAACGAGGTGCTCTTCATTGGCATCGTCGCCATCTTCGCGAGCTGGATCCTGGGCACGCTCGGCTGGTGGAACATCCTGGTCGGCAACCTCCTGGCCGCACTCGCCATTGGCGCCTACCTCTGGGGCGAGCACCCCGTCCTTCGCCGCGAAGTCCACGGCCTCAGGGAGCAATCGCTGGAACGGCCGGCCTGATGCCCGCGGTCATTGGGAAGGTTTCCCCCCGGGATGGTTATGAACGCCGGATCCGGAGTCCGGCAGGTCCGTTCGTGTCCGCTCTGTGGCGAGCGCGCGTACAGGTGTCGGCGAGGGGAGGACAAATGACTCGACCCCGACCCCGACCGGATGGTTTCCGGTTCGGGGTCGGGGTCGAAATCGATGCACCAGGTACTTCAGCGACTGGCGAGCCGCCCTAGATCAGCGGAAGCACCTTGAAGAGCATGAGGAGGCCGATCAACATGAAGACCGCAAGGGAGAATGGGGCGAGGAAGACGCCCGTGACGACCTTGCTGTCGAACTTCAGGTGCATGTAGAACATGACCACCAGGATGAACTGGGCGGCCGACATGGCGACCAGCAGGTACAGGACGACGGGCTCGAGTGCCGGCACGTAGACGACCGCCACCTCGGCCGCGGTGAGGATCGCCAGGATCACGGCGATCATCACATAGGTCCTTGGCCCCGGGTGCGCGTGCTCGGCCTTTTGTGCCGTCCCTTGGGACGAATGAATAACGTTGTCCGCCATGCTACCTCTCTACTCCACCAGGTAGATCAGGGTGAAAATCACGATTCCAGCAGGTAGATCAGGGTGAAGATCACGATCCAGACGACGTCCACGAAGTGCCAGTAGAGGCCAGCGACCTCGACCTTGACCGCATCGGCGGAGCTGATCTGCCCGCGCAGCGACTGCACCCAGAGGATGAGGAGCCAGAGCACGCCGACGAAGACGTGCGCGCCGTGGAACCCGGTCAGGATGTAGAAGGAGGAGCTGAACAGGTTCCTGCCCAACCCGAGCCCTTCATTGTAGAAGTGCGTGAACTCGTACGCCTGGAACCCGAGGAAGAGCGCGCCGAATCCCGCGGTCATCGCCAGCCAGAACAGGGTGCCCTTGCGGTCGTCGCGCTGCACGGCGGCGAGGGCGAGCACCATGTTGAGGCTGCTCATGAGCAGCACGAAGGTGCTGAGCGTGGTCAGCGGGAGGCTGAAGACGTCGGCCGGGTACGGTCCGACCACGCTCTCGCCCTTGTAGACCATGTAGGTCGAGATCAGCCCACCGAAGAATAGGCACTCCGACCCGATGAAGGTCCAGAACCCGAGTTTGAAGTTGTCGATCCCCGTCGACGTAGCGTGCTCGTCGATCGGGGCGGCGGCTGCGTGATTCACTGGATACTCACTTTCACGTATCGTTTATCACTCCGTGGGGCGGACGCGAGGGCAAGGGCGAGCGCGTGGGAGCACCCGCGCGCTCGAGCCCGCGCTCGCCCACGCCCTTACTTCTTCTTGATCAACGGCTCGAAGCCCCAGTTGATCACGCCGATCGCGATGACTGCGGCGCCGAGCACCGGCGGCCACCACAGCTCGGTCATGAACAGGATCATCGAGAGCGTGATCCCGGCCGCTACGAAGATCGGCCAGAACGACGGCGTGGGGAGGGGAATCGGTCGCTCGGGCTCACCGGCGACGTCCACATCCGAGACGCCGTCCCACAGCGGTTCACGCGTCTTGATGTCGGGCATCCGCGCGAAGTTGAACTCCTGCGGCGGCGACGTCGTGGCCCACTCGAGCGTGTGCGCATCCCACGGGTTGCTCCCGGCGATCTCACCCTTCTTGAGGCTGCGGACCACGTTCCAGATGAAGACGATCAGGCCGAGTCCGGTCAGGAAGCCGCCGAGCGAGATGACCTGGTTGATCGTCTCGAGGTTCAGCTCCGACGAGTAGGTGAAGATACGACGCGGCATCCCCAGCAGCCCGGCGAAGTGCATCGGGAAGAACGTCATGTTCGCCCCGATCACGAAGAGCCAGAAGTTCCACTTGCCGAGCTTCTCGTCCGTCATGCGGCCGGTGACCTTGGGCAGCCAGTAGTAGAACCCGGCGAAGAGGCCCATGATCAGACCACCGACGAGCACGTAGTGGAAGTGGGCGACCACGTAGTACGTGTCCGTCTGGTGCAGCGCGGCCGGCGGCGAGCCGTGGTGCACGCCCGAGATCCCGCCGATCGTGAACATCGACAGGAACGCGATGCAGAAGAGGAGCGGCGTATTGAACCGGAGTGTCCCGCCCCACATCGTGGCCAGCCAGTTGAAGATCTTCACGCCCGTCGGGATCGCGATGATCATGGTGCTGACCGAGAAGAACGAGTCGGCGATCGGCCCCATGCCGACGGCGAACATGTGGTGCGCCCACACGCCCCAGCCGATGAAGCCGATCAGGATCCCCGAGTAGACGACCAGGTTGTACCCGAAGAGCGGCTTGCGCGTGAACGAGGGCAGCACATCCGAGACGATGCCGAACGCCGGCAGAATCAGGATGTAGACCTCCGGGTGGCCGAAGATCCAGAAGAGGTGCTGCCAGAGGATCGCCTCACCGCCCGCCATCGTGTTGTAGAAGTTGGTGCCGTAGAACCGGTCGAAGCTCAGGAAGAAGAGCGCGACGGCGAACACCGGCAGCGCCGTGATCAGCAGGAAGCTGGTCACGAACGCCATCCACGTGAACAGAGGCATGCGCATCAGTTTCATCCCTGGCGCACGCATGTTGATGATCGTGACGATGAAGTTGATCCCGCCCATGATCGATGCGAGGCCCAGGATCTGGAGCCCGATCGACCAGAAGTCCGCGTTCAGGCCGGGCGAGTAGGTGTTGGACGTCAGCGGCGCGTAGCCGAACCACCCCATGTTCGGCGCGGCGTCCAGGAAGAACCCGACGTTGATGAAGATCCCGCCGAAGAAGTAGATCCAGTAGGAGAGCGCATTGAGTCGCGGGAAGGCGACGTCACGCGCCCCGATCTGGAGCGGGATCAGATAATTGAAGAACGCGACCGCGATCGGCATACCGACCAGGAAGATCATGGTCGTGCCGTGCATCGTGAAGATCTGGTTGTAGAAGTCCGCGCTCAGGAAGTCGTTCTCCGGCTTCAAGAGCTGGACCCGGATCAGCAGCGCTTCGAGGCCGCCGATCACCAACCAGAAGAGGGCGGTCACCCCGTACAGGATGCCGATCCGTTTGTGATCGACGGTGGTAATCCAGCTCCAGAGGCCGGTGTTGCTGCTATCGGCCGTCGCGCCTGTCTGGATCGTCGCTTCCGCAGTGGCCATCTATCGTATCCCGCTCGAATGCGTGAGTGCTGCGTACATTCCGTCTCGGTCTCCGGCGTCGCCTACTGCAGGCTCCGGAGGTAGGCGACCAGCGCCTTCATGTCCGAATCGCTCAGGTTCGGGAACTCCTGCATCTTGGCTTCGGGCTTGAGCGCAGGAGCGTTGCGAATCCAGCGCGCCATGTTCTCGTCGGTGTTGTCGAAGAGCCCTGCGCCGATCGACCACCGGCTGCCGATCCCGGTCAGGTTCGGTCCGAGGACGCCGATCGCCGGCGTGCCGTTGATCGCGTGGCAGGCGGCGCAGCCGGTGCGCATGAAGACCTGGTAGCCCTCGGCAACGAGCGAGGCATCCTGCATCGGCGCCGTGACGGGCGCTTCGGCGAGCTCGGCCTGCGCCGCGGGCTCCTCGGCCGGCTGCGTCGGCGCCGGCACCGCGGCCTGGGGCACCGCACCCGCCGGCTCGCGCATCTCGGCGACCCACGCCTCGAACTCCTCGGGCTCCTGTGCGACGACCATCATGCGCATGATCGCATGGGACACGCCGCAGAACTCCGCACACTGGCCCAGGTACTCGCCAGGCTCGGAGATGTTGAAGTAGAGGACGTTGAAGTTGTGCTTCTCGGGCTCACCCGGCGCCATTGCCGGCTGCGGGAAGTTGTACCGCTTCCCGCCGAGCTTGGGCACCCACCAGTTGTGGATCACATCGGCAGAGGAGAGCCGGACCTCGATCGGCCGATCGATGGGCAGGTGCAGCTCGTTCGCGGTCGTGATGCCGAGCTCGGGATAGCGGAACTCCCACCACCACTGGTGGCCGATCGCGTCCACGACGAGCACGTCGCCTTCGGGCCGCTCGTAGGTGTCGAAGATCGTCCGAACCGTCGGCACGAGGATGAAGACGACGATGATCGCCGGGCCGAGGGTCCAGAGGATCTCGGCGATGTTGTTGCCGTAGATCTTCCGCGGCTCCGCACCGGGGCGATCGCGATACCGGATCAGGATGTAGACCAGCACGACCTGAACGACGACCAGTACGAGCATCGTCCACCAGAAGATGCCCGCGAAGAGGTCGTTGATCTGCGCGCCGAAATCCGTGACGGGCTGGAAGATCGACTGGGGATAATTCTCTGCGGCACAACCGGTCCATACCGCCGCCATAGCGGCGAGGGCGAGGACGGGAAGCGCCTTGCGCCGTATAGAGGACATTCACTCCTCACTAAGCCTACAACGTACGCCGGGTTTAACGGGGCGTCAGATTAAGCCTTACTGCGTGTCGGGTCAAGCCTGCAGTCACACTGTAGGGGCAACCCCGACACCGTTGTCGGGATTACCCCTACAGCAAAGCATCACGTCGACGCTGCCCGGGAAGCCGCCGCCCACCACGCCACGAGCGCCATCCAGAGCGCCGCCCCGACGACCAGATGCAGGACTCGCATCCCGCTGGGAAGGTGCATGTGGACGAGGCCTGCCGCGACCACCACCTGAGTGACCACGAGCACGAGACTGGCAATGGCGCCATTCTTCACGGCCCGCGGTGCGCCGCGCCTCACCGCGGCGATGGTCGCACCGATCACGTGGAAAAACAGCAGGTACGCGACGAGGCGGTGCGTCCAGTGAATGTGCACCAGCCCTCCACCCTCCGGGAGCAGCGACCCGTTGCAGAGCGGGAAGCCCTGGCACGCCCAGGCGGCCGGGCTGGGCGCGGTCTGTGCGCCGATCAGGCCGGTGTTGGCCGTGAGGGCGCCGAAGGTCACGACCAGCAATCCCATCGCCATGGCCGCGAATGCACTGCGTGCGAACTTGCGGCCCGCGCGAGCGTCCTCGGCCACACCCGTCACGGGGCGGGCACGGTATGCGGCCAGGATCAGCGCCGCGACCAAGAGGAGCGCGTTGACGAAGTGCAGCGAGGTAATGGCGGCCGGCAGATGGAACTTGACGGTGATGGCGCCGAGTGCGACCTGCACGACGAGGAGCACGACGGCGACCAAAGCGGGCCCGGCGGCGTTGGTCGCGCCACCGAGGATGGTCTTCCGGTGCCGCACCGCCTGGATCGCGACGAGTGCGATCGGAACCACGAGCCCTGCCGCCAGGAGCCGGTGGATCCACTCGATCCACGTCGGCAGGTCCCAGGGCGGAAGGATCTGCCCGTTGCAGAGCGGCCAGTCATCGCCGCACCCCAGGCCGGAACCGGTGATGCGAACGATTCCGCCAAAGACGATGAGGAGGTAGCTGTATACCGCCGAGAAGGCGGCAAGATGGACGAAACGCCGTCGGACCGCGTCTTGCACGGCGACGTCGTCGGTTCCGACCATGGTGTGCACGGGCATCACTGGCTCCCGTGAAGGTTCGCACATGGGCCGACCCTTGCGATCCACTCGCGTCGGACCGGCCCAAATGTATGGAATCATAGCAACATGGGACGATTTGCCCGTGAGGGCCACTCTGCCCGCCGGGTACGTGCTGTACGCGTTGCTCGGCACCCGAGTTCCCGCTATCCTGACAAGGTGACCCTTCGATTCGACACCCTG
>CALKIP010000007.1 GCA_937995995.1 uncultured bacterium | reverse complement strand
AGAATAACTCCCTCATTTATCTCATAAAACCTGTTAATCAGGTTAGTAATCGTTGACGTCGTCCACCACCGACCCTCGTAGACCAGGTCCGCGTAGCGCGCGGCCAGCTCATCCTTGAGCGCCAGCGTGCGCCGATCGAGGACGAGCTGCTCGAGTTCGCGGTGCGCCGCGAGGAGGAGCGTGCCGCCCGGCGTCTCGTAGACCCCGCGCGACTTCATCCCCACGAGCCGGTCCTCGATCACGTCGATCCGGCCGATGCCGTGTTCGCCACCGATTTCGTTGAGCCGCTCCATGAGCGCCAGCGGGCCGACCACCTCGCCGTCCACGGTGACCGGATAGCCGGACTCGAAGCCGATCTCGAGGTAGACCGGCCGGTCCGGTGCATCCTCGGGCGCCACGCTCATCTGGAACAGATCCGGCGTCGGCTCGTAGCCCGGGTCCTCGAGTGGGCCGCCCTCGTGCGAGACGTGCCACAGATTGCGGTCGCGCGAGAAGATCTTCTCCTTCGAGGCCGTGACCTCGATGCCTCGCTCGGCCGCGTAAGCCAGGGCGTCCTCACGCGAGTGGATCGACCACTCGCGCCACGGGACGATCACCTTCATGTGCGGGGCGAACGCCATGTAGCTCAATTCGAAGCGTACCTGGTCGTTCCCCTTCCCGGTGCAGCCGTGGGCCAGTGCCTGGGCACCGAGCGACACCGCGAGCTCCGCCTGCCGGCGCGCGATCAGCGGCCGCGCCATCGCGGTGCCGAGCAGGTACTTGCGGCCGTAGATCGCACCCGCGCGAAGCGTCGGGAAGATCGCCTCGCGCACGAACGCCTCACGCAGGTCCTCGACGACGCACGTTACGGCGCCCTGTCGTCGCGCTCGGGCCTCCAGTCCATCGAGCTCTCCCCCCTGGCCGACATCCGCGGCCATGCACACCACCTCGGCACCGTAGTTCTCCTTGAGCCAGGGCACGATGATGGAGGTGTCCAGCCCGCCCGAATACGCAAGCACGACGGTGAACGACATTTTGCCTCCCTAGATCTCTTCAGTCATCCAGGTCGCGTACGACCGTGGCCTTCATACATGCGGCGCGATCAATACCTTCGTCCCGGTCGGCCGCGACTTTTTCCGGGATTTCGTCCAAGGGAACCGTGCGGAACCCCAATCGGTGAAAGAACGGCTCCTGTAGTGTGAGCGCGAAGACGCGACGGATACCGAACGCACGCGCTTCCTCGATCAGCTCCTCGACGAGGTGACGCCCGACTTTCCTGCCCTGGCACCGTGCGGCCACGGCGAGGGCGCCGACCTCGGCCAGAACAGGGTTGTAGATGCGCAGCGATACACACGCCACCACCTCGCCATCCTCCACCGCCACCAGGAACTCCCGGATGTGCCGGTAGAGCTGCCCCAACGTGCGCGGGAGCACGAACCCGCGCCGAGCGTACTCCTCCAGGAGCGTGGCGATGGTCGGTACATCCGACAGCCGCGCATGACGGATCTCGATGCCGACTCCGGTGCTTGGCTCGTCGAATACCGTGGGCAGGCGTAACGCGTCGTCGGAATCACTCTCGGTTTCGACCCGGGGCGCGGCGGTGCTCATGCCAAGGCCGCCACCAGGATGCGCAGACCTTCGTCGACCTCCTCTTCGCCCACCGTGAGCGGCGGAAGCATCCGCAACACACGCTCGCCTGCGGTCGTGACGAGAAGGCCGTTCTCGAGCGCCCGCGCGACGACGGGCCCGGCCGCTCGGTCCAGCTCCACGCCCCACATGAGGCCGCGCCCACGCACGGCGACGACGCCGTCTCGGCCGACCCACGCCTTCAGCACCTCGCTCATCTGCTCGCCTCGTGCGCGCACCGAGGCGAGGAACGCGGGATCGTTGATCCGCCGGAGCACGGCGAGCGCCGCACTGCTGACCAGCGGCCCTCCACCGAAGGTGGTCCCGTGATCGCCAGGTCGGATGGCCTCGGCGACCCGCGCCGAAAGCAGCACCGCGCCCATCGGCAGCCCACCCGCAAGCGGCTTGGCCAGCGTCATCAGGTCCGGCACGACGCCCGCCGCCTCGTGGGCGAAGAGATGACCCGTCCGGCCGAGGCCGCACTGGATCTCGTCGAAGATCAGCGCCGCGCCCGCATCGTCGGCGAGCTGCCTCAAGAGCCTGAGGAAGTCCGGATCGATCGGCCACACGCCGCCCTCACCCTGGACCGGCTCCACCACGATCGCCGCGGTCCGCTCAGCACTCACCGCGGCACGCGCGGCGTCGGAATCGCCGACGGGTACGAAGCGCACGCCGGGCATCAGCGGCTCGAACGGCTCGCGGTAGGCCGGCCGGTCCGTCGCCGCGAGGGCGCCGAAGAGGCGGCCGTGGAACGAACCCTTGAGTGCGACGATCTCGTGCTTTCCCGCACCGCCGGCCTCACGGGCCCAGCGCCGGGCGAACTTGAAGGCCGCCTCGATCGCCTCACCGCCCGAGTTGCAGAGGAAGACCCGATCCGCGAAGGAGAGGCGTACCAGCTCCCGGGCAAGCTCCTCGCCCGGACGCGTGCGGTAGAGGTTCGAGGTGTGGAGCAGCCCGGTGTCCAGCGCCTCGCGGACCGCGTCGGCCACGACGGGGTCGCTGTAGCCCAGCGCGTTCACGCCGATGCCGCTCACGAAATCCAGGTACTCTCGCCCGTCCTCGGCGATCAGCCGGTTCCCCCGCCCAGCGACGAATACCGGCTCCGCCGGCCGATAGACACCGAGTAGCGCCGAACTCATACTGCCTCCTTCGCCTTCTCGCCCGACGCACCCGCGGTCCGGCCGAGCCACGTGCCCGCGGCCGGATCCGCAAGACATTCGACGGGACCGATCCGTACCGCGGTCACCCCGGAACGCAGTGCCCGAAGCCCCGCCGCGAGCTTGACCGCCATGCCGTCGCGGGCGACGCCGGACGCCACAAGCGCCGCTGCTTCGGCGGCATCCAGCGTCGGGCGGTCGCGGTGGCCGTCGTGTACGGCCGGCACGTCCGTCACGAAGAGCAGCTCCGATGCACCGAGCGCCCCGGCAACGGCAACGGCCGCATCATCCGCGTTGACGTTCAACGCACCGCCGTCCGAACCTCGCGATATCGGCGAGAGCACAGGCACCAGCCCCTGCTCGACGAGCCCACGCAGCAGCTCCGCACGGACCCGCGGGTTCTCGCCGACCCTACCCAGCCGTCCACTCGCCGCCGGATCCGCCACCACCAGCGCCCCATCCTCACCCGACATGCCGACCGCATCGAGCCCGGCGTCGAGCAATGTGCGCACGAGGCGCTTGTTCAGCCGCCCCGAAAGCACCATCCCCGCTACATCGAGCGTCTCGGGCGTGGTGATGCGCAGGCCGCTGCTGCGCTCGACGGCAAGCCCCAGTCGCTCGCACAGCGCATCCACATCCGGCCCCCCGCCATGGACCACCACCAGCGGCTCGCTCGAACGCGCAGCGAGTTCACCGAACTTCGACAGCCACGCGGGCTCGTTCAGGACGCTCCCACCGATCTTGATGACACGCACCTTCATGCCGGAAGCCCTTCCGTCTCCTCGAAGCCGAACAGCAGATTCGCGTTCTGAACGGCCTGCCCGGCCGCGCCCTTCACCAGATTGTCCAGCGCCGCGATCACGAGAAGCGTCGCCGGCTCCACATCCACTTCCGCGAAGCCGAGCGCCACTACGTTGCGCCCGACTACGTCGCGCAGCGTCGGCAACTCACCTTCGGGAAACACCTCTACGAACGCCTCGTCCTCGTACGCCGAGACCCACGCCTCGCGCGCCTCGGCTGCGCTCAGCGGCTCCACGAGCGGGATGTGGATCGTCTCCAGGATCCCGCGCCGCACCGGGAGGAGATGCGGAGTGAAGATGAACGACGGCGCGTCGCCCAGACGGTCGAAGCTTCGCCTCAGCTCCGGAACATGACGGTGGCGGTTCCCCACGCCGTACGCCCGGTAGTCCTCCGCCACCTCCGCGTACAGGAGGTCACGCCGCGCCGAACGGCCCGCCCCCGTAACCCCGGAGGCAGCGTCGATCACCACGGGACGGCTGGAATCCACGAGACCCTGGCGGATCGCCGGGGCGAGCGCGAGCGTCGCGCCCGTCGGGTAGCAGCCCGGGTTCGCCACGAGCCCCGCACCCGCCACCTCCGAACGCCATAGCTCCGGTAGCCCGTAGACGGCACCGTGCTCGCCGCCGCGTAGATCGCCCGACAGATCCACAACGCGAGCACCCGCTTCCCGGGCGCGAAGAGCCCACGCGCCCGATTCACCATTCGGCAGACAACAGAAGACCAGCTCCGCCGAGCCGAAGTCCACCTCGCCCGCCGATACGTACCGCCCTGAGCTTCCGGGAATCCGCTCCCCCGCCTCGGACTCGGATGTCGCGAACGCAACACGCATCCGCGGGTGGCGTTCGACGAGTGCCACCAACTCCCTGCCGGTGTATCCGGTCGCGCCGAGGACCCCGACGCTGACTATCGCTCCATTCATGGGGAATGAATAAATATTCGATTGCGCCAACTGTCAAGGGGTCGCAAGGTGAGGGTGAGATGGGGTGAGCGGGCGTGGGGGGGGTGAAGAAGAGATCGAGAAGGGCGTGCGTCGGTGCAGCCGCCATTTACGGTACAGGGCGGTAAGTAGTTGCACCGACATCACATGCGCCTCATCGGCAGCACCGGCACACACGCCGGTCGCCTCTCGAGCAAACGCCCGTACGTTCGCCTGCAGCGATGCTCGACGACCCGGCACGGGCCCGCATTCGCGGGCCTCAATAGCGCAGTGACCCGAGCTGGCCGCCCACAGCGGCGCGGCCTCGGGTGAGGGCGAGTCCGTCAGCGTCGAGATCGACCGGACCCACGTGAGGCCCAGAGTGTGCGCCGACGAGACCTACGAGTCACCCGGCCCGGAATGTGTGTCGAGTGGAGGGAGCCTACGCCCGTGGATGAGCCCTACCAGGACGAGCCCCAAGCGTGAAGGGTGTACGACTACTACCGCCTACTGACAACCGACTACTGACCACTGACCAC
>CALKIP010000006.1 GCA_937995995.1 uncultured bacterium | reverse complement strand
AAGATCTTCGCCGTCACGGTCACTTCCGAGGACGCGAAAGACCCGTCGATGACCGACGACC
This sequence comes from uncultured bacterium, assembly GCA_937995995.1. Classification (GTDB taxonomy): domain Bacteria; phylum Gemmatimonadota; class Gemmatimonadetes; order Longimicrobiales; family RSA9; genus CALBZE01. The sequence continues at coordinate 7,194 of CALKIP010000006.1, read as the reverse complement.
TCGCGTCAAAGCTCGCCGAAGCGGGATACGCGCGGACCTTCGCACTCTACTCCGAGGACTCTTTCGCCGCCGCGGCGCTCCTGGGGCGCTGCCTGCCGTTGGATCCCGGCTCGGAGACGTGGGCGTTCAAAACGCTAGCCGGTATCACCCCGTCGAAGCTGACGGAAACCGAAAGGACCGCCCTGGGCGCGAAGAAGTGCAACTTCTACGTCGAGGTTGCCGGTTTGCCCATCACGCGGGACGGCATCACTGCCTCAGGCGAATACATCGACATCGTGCGGGGCGTGGACTGGCTCCAGGCGCGGATGCAGGAAAGCATCTTCGGCGCCCTCGTTCGCGCCCAGAAGGTGCCCTTCACGGATGCCGGGATCGCGGTGGTCGAGGCGCAGATCCGCGCGGTGCTATTGGCGGCGGTTGGCGTGGGCCTCCTTGCCGATGACCCCGCGCCTACTGTCGACGTGCCCAGGGCGCGCGACGTCCCGCAGAACGACCGCGCGCAGCGCAAGCTCACCGGCATTCGGTTCTCCGGCGTCCTCGCTGGCGCCATCCATTCACTCGAGATCCAGGGGACCGTCACGGTCTGATGAGGTGAGACAATGGCAGTTCATACCTATGCCCCCGATCAAGTGACGGTTGTTTTCGGCCCCGTCGTAATCGAAGGCTTCGCCCCCGATTCCTTCGTGTCGGTGGAGTACGAAGAGGACCTGTGGACCAAGCAGGTCGGCGCCGATGGGCACGTCGCCCGCTCGAAGACGAACAACGCAACCGCTCGGGTGACGGTCCAGCTGATGCAGACGAGCATGAGTAACGACATGCTCTCGGCTATCGCGCAGCTCGACCGACAAGCCAACGAAGGGGTGTTCACCCTCATGATCAAGGACAATTCCGGCCGATCCCTGCATGTTGCAGAAAGCGCGTGGATTGCGCGGCCTCCCAACTCCGAGTATGCGCGCGAGGCGGGAACCCGAGAGTGGATCTTCGATACGGGGCAGCTGGAATCCTTCGTGGGAGGCAACTGATCCATGAGCCAGCTCGACGCGAAGAAGCAGATGATCGACGGGGTCGAGTACGAGGTGCGGATGCTCTCCGCGACGCGGGGGACCAAGCTCCTCGTGAAGCTCGGGAGGATGCTTGGTCCCGCCTTCGCGGAGCTTGCGAGGGGCGAGGGCGGAATCGACCGTGAGATCGACGGCGCCCTCTTCGCGGGTACCGTCTCGGCACTTTTCGCTTCCGCCGACCCTGATGAAGTGGACGCCATCCTCAAGGAACTGGCGGAAGTGACGCTCGCCGACGGAAAGGGCCTCCGGCCGATCTACGACATCCATTTTGCAGGAAAGATCGGCCGGCTGATGAAATGGGCTGCATTCGCCTTACAGGTGCAGTACGAGGATTTTTTCGGCGCGCTCGCCGGCGTCCTCTCCGAAGCCGGACTGGCGAGCGCGATGGGGTCCCTATCCCCGAAGGGCTCGACTGGAGCATCTGGCGCGTAGTCCTCGCCGGTATTGCCACCAAAGAGGAGATCGACCGGCACTACGACATTAACGACCTGTGGGATGCCAACCTCGCGCTTGATCTCCAAGAGGAGGCCAATGCTCGAGCGATGCAGAGGATGAGGCGGTGACGATCCGGGAGCTAGTTGCAAAGTTCGGGCTCGATATCAAGGGCGCCGACTTCCAGAAGGCCGATCGCATGATCGAGAACCTCAAGAAGTCGGCGGTCGCCTTGGGCTCGCTTTGGGCTGGTTCCAAAATCATCCAAGGTGCGCGACGTCTCGCCCAGGAGACCGCTGCGCTTGGCGACGGGCTCAACGCCCTATCGCAGCGGTCGGGCATGTCGGTTCAGGCGATCCAAGAACTGCGCTACGTCGGCGAGGCTGCGGGGCTCTCGATCCAGCAGGTCGACGGAGCCATCTTCCGCCTGGCCCGTCGCATGGGCGCAGCGATCAACGGAAACAAGGCGTTGGCGGCGGCTTTCGCCCAGGCTGGCGTTGCTATCCGCGATGCCAACGGGGAGGCGCGCGCAGCCGAGGACGTGATGATGGACCTCGCCGACCGCATGGCGGCGATGTCATCGGATGGCGAGCGGGCGGCCGTCGGCATGGCGCTGATGGGCGATACCGGGATCGCAATGGCGGCTGCACTCAAGGGCGGTTCCGCGGAGGTGCAGCGTTTGCGCGAGGAGGCCCGCGAGCTTGGGCTCATGGAGCAAGAATTGGCGGACGAGGCCTCCCGCTTCGTGATGACCCAGCAACGGGTTCGCTATTCGCTCCAAGCGGTAAGAAACGCGCTCGCATCCGCCCTCATGCCAGCGATGCGTGAAGCAGCCGACGCGTGGCTCCGCTGGTACAGGACCAACCGGGAGTGGCTCCAACTCAAGCTTGGCGAGGCGGTGCAAGGGATATCGCGTGCCTTCGCGCGGCTCGGTGACATTACTCGTGGCCTAGTCAACGTCTTCCGTTGGTACGAGGGAGCAGTCGGCTCGCTTGCGTCAAAACTCACGCTTGCGGCGCTTGCGGCTGGCGCCCTGGTGGTAGCCCTCGGCTTGAAGAAAGCGATCCTGCTTCTTCTCGTCCTCTTGCTTGAAGACTTCGTGACCTGGCTGGAGGGCGGGGAAAGCGCGATCGGAGAGATCGTGGAGCGCATAGACAAGGCGCTTCGCGAGCTCATTTTCGCCGACATCGACTACCAGAAGAGCCCCTGGCTGGCTTTCTTCCGCGATCTGGCTTCGGTGGTGGCGAAGGCGAGCCTCGGGCTGCGCATTATCGCGCAGGGCATCCTCCGAGACGAAGAGGCGGTTCGCGAAATTGACGAGGCGCTCCGGATGATCGCCGAGCAAGACCTGCGAATCTCCCGGGGCGGTGGGGTGCAGTTGGGTGAAGGCGTAACCGAGGAAGAGCGGCAAGTCATCGAGCAGCGGCGTCGCCTTGGCCTCCTCGGACGCGGTCCCGAATTTGTTGGCCCGACGCCTGAAATGCTTCGGGCGGGCGCCAACATCGAGCAGAACGTCAACGTCGAGATCAACTTCGGTGGCACCGATGGCTCGAGTCCCGCGGCAATCGAGGACGCGGTCCGCCGCGGTGTTGGCGGAGCTCTCCGCGACGCGGCAGCGAGCATGACGCCGGCGGGAGCGTTCTGACATGGCGTCGATCGTGATGCTCTACGGGCTCGCTCAGTCGGACACGATCGGAGCGATTGAGCTCGACGCAGTTCTATCCGAAGCCTTCCAAGGCCGCGCCGAAGTGACTTCTCACCCGGTAGAACGAGGACCGTCGATCTCTGATCACATTCGGCCGGAGCCGCGTGCCATCGACATCGTGGGCATCGTCTCGGACTTCCCCGTCCGGCCCGCGTCGGATGTCGCGAGGGAGTGGCTAGAATCAGAAGCGGCACGGCTGCGGTCCTGGGCGACGACAAAGCGTATCGCATCTCTCGGAGGGCCGATCGGCGCCCTCGTTCCCGACCCCTCGCCGCCGACGCCCCCTCGCATGCCACACTTCGAGCAGGGCCGTTCGCTCGCAGCCTTTGAGGAGCTCGACCGGCTCCGACGTGAGCGCCAGCTCGTCCGCGTGATTACCGGCTTCGGCGATTTCTCCCCGATGGCGATTACGGCTGTCTCGACGGATCGAACCGCATCCTCCTCGTCATCCCTGACGCTGCGGATCTCGCTGCAGGAGATCGTGACCGCGGCGGCCCTGCGGCGCGGCGTACCGGACGATCTTCTGCGCCGTGATCAAGGGAGGCAGGCACCGAAGCCAGCGCCTCCGCCGGTGGAGGAGAAGGCGCGGGATGCGAGGAATCGTTCGCTCCTTCATAGTGCTGGCGGATTCCTGGGGATCTTCGACTGATGGCTGCGCTGCTTCTTCCAACGGGCCAAGGTGCCCCCCTCTACCGCTACCGGATCATGCTTGAGGGTCGCGAGTACGACATCCGCGGAACGTGGAACGAGCAGGCGGAATCGTGGATGCTCGACTTCTACGACGCCGACGGGCAGCTTCTCCGTGGAGGTGTGCGAGTGGTCAAGGAGTGGCCGCTTCTCGCCCGGGGCGCCGATGAACGCCTCCCCCCTGGCGATCTGATTGCGACCGACGCTTCGCGGGATAGCCTCGAGCTAGTTTACCTGGAGTCGGGCGAATGAGGCTCTTCGACCGCGAGCTCCAACTTCTCGCTGGCGGCAAGGATGTCTCCGGCCTCCGGGTGGTCTTCCGGATCTCGAAAACGTTGGGCCCGAAGCTCAACAGCGCCGAGATCAAGGTCTGGAACATGGCGGAGGACACAGCGGCTGCGACGAAGCAGAAGGGAGCGAAGATCCTCCTTTCAGCTGGCTACCGGGGCGAAATGCGCCTCCTCTTCGTCGGCGACGTGGACCTAGTGACCACGGAGATCGAAGGGCCCGATCGCGTGACTTCGATGAAGGCCGGAGACGGCCTGAATGCGGCGCGGACGGCACGGCAATTCGAGGCGTTGGCATCGGCGGTGAATCCTGGGCAGGTTCTCGAGAGGCTCGGAGAGAATGCCGGGATCGCGGTGAAGGATGCGATCGCCCGGCTGCGCACTGATGGCGTGGGAGCAGCAGCAAGCACGTTCGCGAATGGCATTCTCCTTGCCGGACCGATCCAAGAGCAATTCCAGAAGTTCGCGGAGAGCCTGGGCTACGACACCGCGGCGATCCGAGACGAGGCCCTCCTCTTCTACCGGCAAGGGAAGCATGACGGGCAGCCGGAAGTATCGCTGACGCCCAAGTCTGGCCTCATTGGCTCGCCGACCTGGGCGAAGGAGCAAACGCCCCTCGGGGCGAAGCGAGACATCCTCAAAGTCCGATCGCTCCTCAACGGCGAGCTCCAGCCCGCCCGTCTCCTGCATGTGAAGAGCGAGCAGGAAGACGGATGGTTCATCATCCAGTCGGTTACGCACACCGGAGACACGCACGGGGCCGACTGGTACTCGGACGTGGAGGCGATCCCTGTATGAACGACCTAGGCGCCCAGCTTACCGAAGCCCTGCAGTCGATCCTCCGCTATTGGAAGCAGCGAGTGCACACCGCGCTTCCTGGCAGGATCGTCTCCTTCGACACGGAGAAGCAGACCGCCGAGGTTGAGATCTGCATCCAGAGTTGGATGAAGGTCGAAGGCGGCTGGGAGAAGTGGCCGGCACCGCTTCTTCCCCGCGTTCCCGTGCTCTTCCCGCGGGGCGGCGGTGCATTCATCACGTGGCCGCTCAAGAGGGGCGACTACTGCCTCGTCATCTTCCAAGAGCGATCGATCGATCAATGGTGCCAGCGGGGAGGCACGCAGGTCGATCCGATCTGGAAATGGGAGCACGACCGCTCCGACGCTGTGTGCATCCCCGGCTTCTACCCGTACCCGGAGGCGCTGCGCGACTTCGATCAGGAGGCGATCTGCGTCGCTTTCGAGGACGGGAGCGCGAAGCTGCGGGTGACGAAGGAAGCGGTCGAGGTTGGCGGCAATGCCGAAGCCGTGGCTCTGGCGAGCAAGGTCCGGCAGATGATCGACCTGGTGAATGCCGCCATTGCTACCGGCCAGCCAGTACCGCAGCCGACGCTCGACGCGATTGACATCGCAGCGAAGAAGGCGAAGACCGAGTAGCTACCCATCCACGGCCACGATCACCGAAATTGCTGTCCGCTGCATTTCGCCTCTATGATCCTTGCCGATCTGGCATGATGGGGCGGACGGCCCTGCGGCCGCAAATGTTCGATCATGGATCTGGCTCTCGACCAAAACGGCGACCTGGCCCTCTCCGGGGGCGACCTGGTCCTCATCACCGGAGCCGAGGAGGTAGCACAGCGGATCCGCATCCGCCTTCGGCTCTTCCTGGGCGAATGGTTCTTGGCGCCCGAAGAAGGGATGCCCTACTGGCAGCGCATCCTCGGTCACAGGATCACGCGTCCCGCTCTACTGTCGATCTTCCGCCAGGCGATCCAAGAAACCGATGGCGTCGCCTCCATCGAGAGCCTGTCCGCGGACGAAGACGGCGCGCGCCGCAGCGTGAGGATCAGATTCCGCGTCATCACTGACACCGGCGCGGTAGTCGAGGCCGAGGAGGTGCTTGCGCCATGAGCTACGGCCTGATGCCAGAAGGCTTCGTCTCGAAGAGCCTTGAGGAGATCCGCCAGGAGTTGATCGAGCAGCTCCGGGCCGAGATTTCCCCGAGCCTCTCCTTCGAGGCCGATTCGGTCCTGGGTCACATCGTCGGCATTGTCTCCGAGCACATTTCTCGATCGTGGGAGCAGATGCAGGCTGTCTATCGGTCGATGTATCCCGACTCCGCGGTCGGAGACGCCCTCGACGGCATCGCGGCGATCACTGGGGTGACTCGCATCCCGGCGACTCACTCCCGCGTGATCGCCACCGTCTCGGGCGAACCCGGGACCGTCCTCCCGGCCGGGCGCGTGGCATCGGTCGATGGGACCGGAGCGCGCTTCCGCACGGTCGAGGATGTCACGATTCCAGCCGGCGGCTCCATCGAGGTTGAGATGGTGGCCGAGGAAACCGGGCCGATCCCGGCTCCCTCGGGGTCGCTGACGCAGATTGAGACGCCCGTGGCCGGGTGGGAGAGCGTGACCAACTTCGAGGATGCGATCCTTGGCCGAAACCGGGAGACGGACGAAGAGTTGCGAGCTCGCCGCGAGGCTACGCTTCGCGCGGTCGGCTCCGGCACGTTCGAGAGCTTGCGGGCATCGCTCCTGTTGCTCCCTGAAGTGCAGCAAGTGCGCCTCTTCGAGAACACCTCCATGGAGACTGATGCCGCAGGTCTCCCCCCGAAGAGCTTCGAGGCGGTCATTCAGGGCGGAGATGACGAGACGATCTTTCGTGAGATCTGGCGTCGCAAGCCGGCCGGCATCCTCGCTCATGGCTCCGAAGTGGGACAAGTCGAGGACTCCCAGGGATTCCAGCATGAAGTCAGATTCTCCCGGCCCTTGGAAGTCCCGGTCTACGTCTCGATCGAGATCCGCAAAGGGAGCGCGTACCCGGCCGACGGATCCGATCGAATCAAGGCCGCGCTGGTTGCCTATGGGCAGAGCCTCGAGATCGGCCAGCACGTGATCGCTGCCCGCATGTACCCGATCATCTTCTCCGCCGCCCCGGGGATCCTCGACGTTCCGACCCTCGCCCTCGGTACCGCGCCGAACCCGACCGATCCCGACAACATCACGATCGCGGCGCGGGAGCTCGCC
>CALKIP010000005.1 GCA_937995995.1 uncultured bacterium | reverse complement strand
GCCCCGCCGCACCCTAGAGACGCGAGCCCCCCCTCGGCACCGCGCAGCGGCTCCATCCCCACGCAAAGCGCCCCCAGCCCGCCCGCGCAGCGATCGCGAATCTCATACAGCCGCGTGATCCAGCGCCGGATCTCTTCGGGGTCGGAGAACGGATGCACAGGCGGCTCCAGGCGGTCCATCGGTCGACTCCAGGCGACAGCGTCTTACGGTGAACGGGTGCGGCGCTCTGATGTATAGATGCCCGAAGTGAGGGAAACTTGGCGCTGAATTGTAGAGCATGCCGAAAATGAGCGACGGGGGCTGCCCACCGGCAGCCCCCGTCGCTCTTCACGGGCCTGATTTCGGGGCCGAACTCAGCCCTCGGCGCGCCCGGCGCGCAACCCGAAGATCCCACGGATCCGGAACGACAGCGCCGCAACGGCACCCTCCGGCTCCGACTCCGGCTCCGACTCCGGCTCCGTCTCCCGGCTCGGCTCGTCGGTCTCCGGCGGCGGGGACGTGATCGGCGGCTCTTCCCGAGCAGCGCGCGTGAAATGCCGTTGGAAGAAGTCCGAGGCATCGTCGACCAGGGAGTACATGACCGGCACCAGGATCAGCGTGAGCACGGTCGCGAACATCAGCCCGACGATCACCGCGATCGCCATGGGTCCCCACCACGCCGCCTGCTCACCACCCCAGAACAGGTTGGGATCGAGTCGGGTGAAGAGCCCGATGAAGTCGAAGTTGAAGCCGATGGCGAGTGGGAAGAGCCCGAGCACGGTCGTGATCGCGGTGAGCATGACCGGACGGAAGCGCGTCACGCCGGCCCGAACCAATGCTTCGCGACGGTCGAGCCCATCGCGCTCGCGGAGCACGTCGACGTAGTCGACCAGGACGATCGCGTTGTTGACGACGACGCCCGCCAGAGAGATCACGCCGACGCCGGTCATGATGATCCCGAACGGCATCCGGAAGACCATGAGACCGACGAGCACGCCGACGGTCGACATGATCACCGAGGTCAGGATGATGACCGGCTTGATCACCGAGTTGAACTGCGAGATCAGGATGAAGGCGATCAGCAGAAGCGCGAGCCCGAAGGCGCCCGTAAGGAACTGCTGCGACTCCTGCATGTCCTCCTGCTCACCGGTGAAGCGCAGGGTGTAGCCTGGCGGCAGCGATGCCTGGAAATCCGCCAGGGTTTGCCGCACGGCGAAGAGGACCGCGTGGCTGTTCTCCCCCGCTACGACGTCGGAGCTGACCGTCGCGACCCGGTCGAGGTCCTTGCGCACGACGCTGCCGTACCCTTCATCCACGCGCCACGTCGCCACGGACGGGAGCGGGATCTGCCTGCCGCCATCCGCCATGATGGTGAGGTCGCGGAGTGCGTCCAGGTTCTGGCGGTACGGCTCCGCCAGGCGAACGACGATGTCGTACTCGTCATTGCCGGTCCGGAACTTTGCCGCCTCGCTCCCCTGGATCGCGGTGCGGATGGTGCTGCCCACCTCGAAGGTGGAGAGGCCGTAGAGCGCCGCTTTCTCGCGGTCGACGTCGACGACCAGTTCACTGCGGCCGCGTGCCATGTCGCTCTCGAGGCCATCGAGCCGGGCGCCGACCTCCGAGCTCTCGAGGATCTGGACGACCTGTTCGGCGAGCCGACGCAGCACCTCCGGATCCTCGCCCACGATCTCCAGATTCACCGGCTTGCCCGTGGGCGGGCCCATCTCCTGAGCCTGCAGCCGGAAGTCCGCGCCGGCGAGTCCCTCGCCGAGCCGCTCGCGCATCGCACGGATCGTCTCGAAGACATCGTACCGGCGTTCCTCGAAGTCGGTGAAGTTGACCGTCACCGTGGCATCGCCGCTGCCGCCCATGAGCTGCATTCCGGCGCCGCCGACGGTGGCCACCATGGACTCCACATCCTCGAATCCCGGCACCTCCCTGAGCTGCGCCTCCACATCCTCCGCCAGACGGTTCAGGAAGGCAGGGTTGGTTCCGTCGGGCACGTCGATCGATGCGTAGACCGTGGGGGGTGGCACGCTCTCGGGGAAGAATTCGACGCCGGAATTGAAGATGCCGAAGAGGAAGACCGTCATCACGAAGGTCGCCCCGGCACCGCCCATGACGACGAGTCGGTGGTTGAGCGCCCAGTTCAGCCGGCGCTCGTAGTCCGCGACGACCGCGGGGAGCAGCCGGTCCTGGAACCAGCGGCCCAGGCGGTCGAGAACCTTTCTGTGGAGGACCACGAGCCCGGCCGCCAGCACGGCGATGAGGACCCCCGAGAGGAGGTTCGCGGACGCGATGGCGAGGAGGACGAGCGCGGCAATGACGTAAAGCGACTTCCTGGCCGCAGGCGCCAGCGGCTCGCTCGGCTCCGTGTCCAGCTTCATGAAGAGTGCACACAGAACCGGCACGAGGACCAGGGCCACGAAGAGCGAGCTGGTGAGTGTGATGATCAGGGTCTTGGGCAGATAGCCCATGAACTCGCCCACGATCCCCGGCCAGAAGAGCAGCGGGGTGAATGCCGCGACCGTCGTCGCCGTCGAGCCGATCACCGGAAACGCCACCTCGCCCACGGCGCGGATCGACGCGGTCTTGTTGTCGTACCCCTCCTCTCGGAAACGATAGATGTTCTCGACCACCACGATCGCGTTGTCGACGAGCATGCCGAGCGCCAGGATCAGCGAAAACAGCACGATCATGTTCATCGAGATGCCGAGCGCCTTCAGCACCGCGAACGACAGGAGCATCGAGAGGGGGATCGAGACTGCCACGAACGATGCGTTCCTCACGCCCAGGAAGAAGAGCAGCACCGCCACGACCAGGATCAGCCCGGAGATGATGTTGTTCTCCAGGCTGTTCACCATCTTGTGGATCTCCTCGGACATGTCGCCGGTGATCTTGATCACCGTCGTCGCCGGAAGCTGCGGCTCCATCTCGGCGATGACCGCCTTCACGCGCTCGGCGGTCTCGATGATGTTCTCACCCGAGCGCTTCACGATGTCCAAGGTGACCACCGAGCGGCCATCCAGCCGCGCGTACGTCTCCCGGTCCTTGAAGCCGAAGTCGACGCTCGCCACATCCCGGATGTAGACGGGACGGCCGCCCATCGTCGTGATGACGATGTCCTCGATGATGCGCGTGTCGACGAACTCGCCGTCGACGCGAACCAGGAATTTCTGGTGACCGACGTCGATCGCGCCGCCGGGGACGGTCACGTTTTCGGTGGCGATCGCCTCGATCACGTCGCCGAAGGCCAAGCCATAGTACTGCAGGCGCGGCAAGTCGACTTCGACCTTGACCTCTCGCTCCAGCCCGCCGGAGAGGCGCACCTCGAGGATCGAGGTGATCTGCTCCAGACGGTCCTGCAGCTCCTCGGCGACCTCCTTGAGGCGCACCAGGTCGTACTCCCCGGAGACGTTGACCTGCATGATCGGGAAGTCCGAGAAGTTGAACTCCATGACGGTCGGGTCCTCGGCATCGGCCGGGAGCTCCGGTCGGGCGAGGTCGACCTTCTCACGTACGTTCTGGAGCGCCTCCGCCATGTCCATGTCAGTGTCGAACTCGGCGATGATGCTCGAGTAGCCCTCGACCGACGTGGAGCTCAGCACCTTGAGGTCCGCGATCGTGTTCAGCTTCTCCTCGAGCACGCGGGTGACGAGCGTTTCGATGTCCTTGGGCGCGACACCCGGATAGACCGTCGAGACGGCGATGATCGGGATGGTGATCTCCGGACTCGCCTCTCTCGGAATGGACCGATAGGAGGCAAAGCCGACGATCACGATCATCGCGATCAATACCAGCACGCTGGTGCTCTTGTCGATCGCGAACGTCGTCGGCGCGAAGTTGCGGAACTTCCGTCCGTCGGCGCGCTCCGGCGTTTCAGTGTCTGGGCCCATCATGGCCGCCCCTCCCCTCGTTCGACCACGCGCAGACGATCGCCGACCGCCAGCTTGTTCTGGCCGACCACGACGAGCCGGTCGCCGGGCTCCACACCCGAGCGGATCACGACCCGATTGTTGCGCGATGGGCCGGTCACGACCGGCCGGGCCTCGGCCACCAGTGCACCGCCCTGTTCGGAGGCGAGAAAGACGCTGTAGCCGCTCTCGGTGCGGAGCACCGCCTCCTGCGGCACCGCGATGGCGTCCACGAGCTCGCGCCGGACGATGGAGACCGTGGCCACCATCCCCGGCTTGATCGCGCCGTCGGCGTTGTCGACGACGACTTCGACGGCCACCGTGCGGTCCTGGGGATCGACCGTCGCCGAGACGAAATCGATCGTGCCCTCAAACTCGCGGCCACCGAGGACATCGAAGCGAGTCACGGCCGGCGCGCCCTTGCGGATGTCGGAAGCGTACCGCTCGGGCACACCGCCCTGGATCTTGACGGTGCGGGTGTCGACCAGTCGAGCGACCGGCGTGCCCGTCGAGACCATGGCGCCGAGTTCGATGAGGCGTGCGTCGAGCACGCCGGTCAGCGGCGCGCGGATCGTCGTCCGGTCGAGACGCTCCGAGAGGAGCCGGTGATTCGCCGCCGCGCGCTGCGCGGCGTAGCGGGCCTGCAGATAGGCCATCTCGGTCCCGATCTTCTCCACTTCCCAGAGCCGCTTCTGACGCGCCCACGTCTCCTGTGCGAGTGCCGCATCCGCCTCGGCCTGCTCGACCTGCGCGGCGAGGAGTTCGTCGTCGATCTTGAGGATCGGCTGGCCGGCCTGGACGCGCTGACCCTTGTCGACCAGGATCTCGCGTACGACGCCGCCTTCTTCGGCCGAGATCGTCACATCACGATTGGCCGCGACCATGCCGACGATGCTCACCACATCGACGAACGGCTCGGTCTGGACCTCGACCACCTCGACCGGGACGATCCTGCGCGCTTCCGCCGGTGTCGCCGTGGCCTCGGACCGCTCCGCCTCGGCCGCGTTGCCGGCGCCACACGCCGCCCCGACCACGGCGAGCCCCGCCACGATCACTGTCTTCTGCCACTTCCTATCCACGCTCATCCTCTATCCTCACATTGAAGGGCAGTGCTATGCGCCCGTGTCCACCATCGGTACCACGCCGACCGCCTCGTCCAGACGAGCGCGAGCGACCAGGAAATCGTACAGTGCCTGTGCGTAGTTGTACTCGCTCTGCCGCAACGCGACTTCGGCGTCCGTGACCTCGAGCTGACTGCTGAGACCCTCGGCGTACGTCGCACTCGCGATCTCGAAGCCGCGTCGCGCCTGCTCGACTGCCCGCTGTTGTGCATCCGCCCGCTCCTCGGCTTCCATCGCCTGGTCCAGTAGCGTGCGAACCTGATGCTCCGCCTGCACAATCCTCTGATCGAGTTGCGTCTGAGCCTGCTTGAGCGCGGCACGCCGCTGCCCGATCCGCGCCGGCCTCTGCATCCCGGAAAAAATCGGTACCGTCACCCGGATACCGACCTGCCTACCGTAGGAGCGGTTCAATGCACTCGTCCCGAAAAAGTCGGGGCTGCCGTCCTGCTGCGCCGCGATCGAGTACGTCCCGAAAAGGGAGACCTTCGGCAGGTACTCTGCCTGCTCCACCCGTAGCTCCGTGTGACGGAGCGATTCCATCAGCTCGAGCTGTCGCAGGTCCGAACGATGGCCGAGTGCGACCTGGACGACCTCGTCGGGCGTCATCGATGCGAACTGCAACCCGCCATCCAGATCGAAGGCATCCTCGCCCCGCTCCGCAGACTTGGCCGCGAGCGCGGGGGCCAGTTCGGCGAGCGTGCCCACCACTTCGATCCCGTCGAGATCCCGTGCGCCCAGCTCCACGCCGAGCGTGCGCCTGGCCGCCTCCAGCGCGTTGCGCGCACGGCGGAGGTTCGGCTCCAGATTCGCCAGCTCGACCTCGAGCCGCAGTACATCGTAGTCCGTGGCCAGCCCGGCACGGTTGCGTGCGCGCGTGTCCTCCAGCACCTCGCGCACGCGCCTGACGCTGTTCTCGTTCAAGCGAACCGCTTCCTTGGCGAGAAGCACATCGTAGAAGGCGATGCGGGTGCGAGTGACGACCTCCTGTGAGGTACCGCGAACCATTTCGCCCTGAAGCGCGCGGTACCGGCCCGCCGCACCCACACCCAGGAAGGCAGCCGCCTGGAAGAGCGGCTGCTCCGCACGCAACTGGAAGTCCCACGCGTTGTCGGAGCCGACCCGGACCGGCGTCAGCACGTCGGGCTCGTTCGGGTCCATCGGAAAGAAGAGGACCGGGACCGAGAGGTTCCGAGTGTAGATGGCATCCGTGTTCACCGACGGGAACACGTTCCCCCACGCCTCATCGACCTGGCTCTCGGCGCCCTCGAATGCGAGGCGCGCGCCCTCCAGCTCCCGATTGTGCCTCAGCGCCCGCTCGACTGCGTCCTCGAGTGTGAGAACTCTGCGCTCCGACGATGGATCCTGCGCCCGGAGCGGCCCTGCGGTCAGCACGATGATCGCGAGCGACATCACCAGACGACGACTGCAAAACAACCCTGTCCCGTCCACCTCTTCTCCCCTTTCTACGATTCAGCGGCGCCATTCTCCTTGCCGCCTTCTTCGTGATTGATCCTGCCCGCAGGCGCCGACGCGAACTACGCTTCGGTGGCGGCGCCGGTTTCATGCACCGGAGTTCCCTGCAGACCCCACCGAGCGCCCGTCACCCGCAGGAGCCGAAGGGCAGCACGCACTCTCCGGTCCTCCGTCCCAGCCCCGGAACAGGGACGCGATCGCTTCCTCGATCAGGTCCAGGAACTCGCCCTTCGATGTGACGTCCCCGCTCAGGTGGCCGCTCAGGCACAGCGATGTCAGGCCATGGACCAGACCCCAGCCGATCAACGCCCCTCGCGTCGCATCGGGCAGGTGGAATTGTCGGCCATCGATCGCGCGCTGCACCGTCGCCACGATCGCTTCCCACGCACTTCCCCGCTCGAACGGCCGGTTCTCCGGATCCGCAACGGGACAGCTCGGCTGCGCCCCCGTAGGAAGCTCGAACATGATCCGGAAGTACGCGGGGTTCTCCAGTGCAAAAAGCGCATAGGCACGTCCCGTCGCCGCGTACTGCTCCTTGGGGCTCGCATCCGGTCCGACCGTTTCCAGCTCCGAGGTGATCGCCGCCTCGAACCGCTGGGCGCCCTCCTCGACCACGCTCCGGATCAACTCATCCTTATCTTTGAAATACAGGTAGATCGTGGCGGGCGAGTATTCGATCCGGTCCGCGATGCTCCGCATCGACAACGCATCAAGCCCCTCCTCGCTGACAATGGCGCTCGCTGCCTCCACGATCCGCGCCCTGAGTTGCTCCTTCTCCCGCTCACGCCGCTCTGCAACACCCAATTCAAAACCTCCTTCGTGAATCGAGGGGCGGCAGGTTAACATCGTTCAGTTGCTGATCGCAAGTCAGTCTCTGTAACGATTCTGGTTCGGGGATTGCCTCACCTGCGCGGGTGGAGGAGGTGATGCATGGAGGAGGCGAGCAGACCGGCGGTGGAGCGGTTCGGTCCGCCACACAGAGCGCTGGAGCGACGACTGATCACGACGGGCGGGCCGGGGCTGCGTCTACGGTTC
>CALKIP010000004.1 GCA_937995995.1 uncultured bacterium | reverse complement strand
GCTCGTCGGTTGGATGCCGGAACGTACCGTTCCAGACCTGTCCTCGGCAAGTGGAGTCACGGGGACCACTTGCGTTGCTCGAACGCGATCTGGCAGGCCGCCGGTCTAAAGTTTCCCCTATCGATGGCCGAAGCTCCACATGGGACCCCAAAGGGAGGTACCGAAGATGAGCATAGACGACATCAGGCCCGATCCCGTACGCAACGCGCACGTGGGTGCACTGGGCCGTGTGGGACGAGGCGGCACGCCGAAGATCCCGGGAGCGCAGGCCGTGGGCCGCGCCGACCGCATCGAGATCTCGGAGCGTGCGCGCGAGCTCGCGCGGAGCCGGGACGCCGAGGAGGCGGCCGGAGAGGAACTCGCGCCCGAGAGGGCCGAAGTGGTGCGCCAGCGGATCCGGGACGGGTTCTACGACTCGCCCGACGTCATGGAACGGGTCGCCCGCGCGCTGCTCGAAAGTGGTGATCTTTGATTCGTGGGATCGAACGGCAGGACGAAGATGAAATTTCTCGTGGTCGATGACTCCGTGACGATGCGACGCATCATCATCAACTCGCTTCAGCGCATCGGATACGACGAGTGCGTCGAGGCCGGCGACGGCTCCGAGGCACTCGAGAAGTTCGATCCCTCGATCGACTTCGTCATCACCGACTGGAACATGCCCAACATCGGCGGGCTCGACCTCGTTCGTCGCCTGCGCGAGGAAGGGCAGACGGTTCCGATTCTCATGGTGACCACGCGCAGTGCCCGCGACGACATCGTCGCCGCGGCGAATGCCGGCGTGAACAACTACGTGGTGAAGCCATTCTCGCCCCAGGTACTGAAGGAAAAGATCGACCAGGTGCTGGCCGGGGCCGCACAGCCGAGGGGAACATGAGCGCGGACAACCGACTCCCGCCGGATCTGCTGACCGAGTCCGAGGCGACGCTTCGGCTGGTCGACTCTCTGCTCGAAGAGCTCGGCACCCACGAGGATGACATCGAGCGCCTCGCGGAAGCCGGCCTCGGTCAGATGCTCGAGCTCCTCGCGAAGGATGCGTCCGAGCCCTCGAATCTCACGGCGGTCTTCCTGCGCGTCTACGTCGCCGTCGTCGGTGCGATCCGCATGCTCCGCAAGACGCGTGGAGCGCTGGAGCGGGCCACGGTCGAGCAGGTGCAGAGCACGCAGCAGAAGCTGCGCGAGGTGACGTCGACCACCGAGCTCGCCGCCACCGACATGCTCGATGGACTCGACCGTGCACTCAAGCTCACCGACCGGCTCGAGGAGATCGCGGGCGATGACGAAGCGCCCGACACGGGCGACGAGACCGCCGCAGCGATCCGCCGGGATCTGCGCGAGGAGCTCTTCCGCCTGATCGGCTGCCTGCAGTTCCAGGACATTGCGGCGCAGCAGCTCAGCCATGCGTCCAGCGTATTGCTCGAGGTGGAAGAGCGGCTCGAGGGCGTCGTCGACCTCTTCGACGTCTCCGGGGTGCTGGGGGCCGCCGCCACGGGCGCCGAGACGGCCAATGATGCGACGGCGGAGCAGGAGGCGCGCGGATACGACCCCGCGGCCACGCTTCAGGATGCGGCGCACCGTCAGGCGATGGCGGATGAGATCTTCACCGGCCGCAGCGCCGGGTCCTCGAGCAGCGAGCCGGAACGCTGACGGATCCTCGCGCCGTCGACCCAGTCACGGCACCGGGAGCCGTACGCCGAGCCGCACGCCAATCGCCGAAAGCCCCACCTGCACCCTCGACGGTTGGTATGGCACGTTCGGCGGCGCGCCCGTATCGCGCAGGTCCAGGATGAAGAGCACGATACTCGCCGCCACGCCTACCTGGCTCGCGATGAGCCCGACTCGCGCACGCCGGTCCAGCCGTTCCGCCTGACGGTCCCACTCTTCGATCTCCGGATCCAGGTAACGCCCGTCCGTCTCCGAGATACGGCACCGTTCGACATCTTCGGTGCACGCATCCTCGATGCGTGCGTAGTGGTCATCCGCCGCCATCGACGCGGCGAAGCCGTACACTGCCGTGCCCGCCGTCGAGAGGAGTGAGCCCCACTTGGCTACCGCCATCGGCCTCACACCGCCACCGGCGATGCGCACTGGCGGTGGCGGCCTGACCCGTACGCGCGGCGCGAAGATCACGCTCACGGAGTCGGCGCCGAGTGCGAGAAGCCCCGTGGCCGTATCCCTCATCACCGTCGAGATCGTGATTCGCGGCTCGCTCTGCGCGTGGACCGGCGCGGGACAGAACAGGGCTGCGCCGGCGACGATTGTCGCGCAAATGCCCAGGGTGCGGATCATCGGACGGCCTCGAGCTTGACGAGCGTGCCGCGCAGGAGCGGGGCATAGATCGCGCCACCCGCCACTGCGACCGGTGCGACGATCGAGTCGTCGAGCCGCTGCCGCCACGCGATCGTGCCGTCCGGCCGGACGACGATCAACTCGCCGTCGAGTCTGCCGACGATCGCGTGGTCGCCCGAGACGGCGAGGGAGCCGGTGGCCGCGCCATCGAGGTCGGCCACGCGTCGCGGCTCCTCGGCTCCGGCCGGCAAATGCCACAGCTCCGCGGACCCGGTCAGGACGTACGCGCCGCCGCTTTCCGTGTGCACCGGCGACGCCAGGATCGGCGCGTCCAGTTCCGCGCTCCAGCGCGTGGTGCGTGCACCTGCGTCGTACGCCAAGAGCCGGCCCGAGTGCAGCGGCACGAGGAGCACGCCGCCCCAGGCGAGCGGTGTGGCCGACACGCGCCCGGGCAGTGGTGAGCGAGCCGTGACCCGGCCCGTTGCGCGATCCAGGTGGTAGAGCGTGTCCGCACGCGTCGCGACCAGGACTTCCGGGCCCACGAGGAGTGGTGACGCAACGGGAGCGCGGAGTTCGGCAGACCAGAGCGTCGCGCCCGACCCGGCCTCGAGGGCGTGCACGCCCTCATCCGTAGCCACCCAGAGTGTGTCCCCGGCGAGTGCGGGCGCGTGGCGCACCGTCCCGAGGCGGCGCGTCCATTGGGGCGAGCCGTCCACCAGCCGCACCGCGTACCCGTGTCCGTTCTCGCGGTCGGCGCCGGTGAAGAGAAGTGCGCCGCCGTGCGCCAGGCTTCGCAGTGGCCCCTCCAGGCGACGTTGCCATTGCCTCCGGCCACGGTCCACCGAAATCGCTCGAATGCGCCCGTCGCCCCCGGCGACGACGACCACGCTCCCCACCACGACCGGCGCCGCGAAGAGACTCGGTCCGGCATCCGCCCGCCACACCACCGTGGCCGAATCGGCGAGCAATACGTCCGCAGGGCCCGAGCGCCGATCGTCTCCCGTTCCGTCCGATGGGGGTGCGCCGGACCGCTCCCGGTCCGCGTGCCCCGGGGCCGGATGCCGTTGGCCCGCGGCGCCGCTCTGTGCAGCCGGGTCCACGTTCGCACCCGGTGCCGGCTGCGGTCTTCCTGCCGTGGCCGGCACGGTCGCGCCGGAGCATGCGGCCACTACGAGGACGGTGATTGCACCGAGCAAATTGACACCCTTCCGGCCTGCTTCTACCTTTTGGCATCCATTGCGCTTAGCGGCGCGTGCACGCGTCGTCGTCGAAGTCGGAGGAGGCCGGTAACGGGTATGGCTGTCGTCAGCGAAGTTCGGCATCTGGGGCGCCACGTGGGAGAGGCCGTCACCGTGCGGGGGTGGGTGGAAACCACGCGCTCACACGGCAAGGTCGCCTTCATCGTCGTCAGGGACGGCACCGGTGTCGTGCAGACGGTGCTTTTGCAAAAACAGGTCCCTGAAAACGTCTGGAGCGCCTTCGATGAGCTCACCCAGGAGTCGAGTGTCCGCATCACGGGCACGGTCCGGGAGGATGCACGCGCGCCGGGCGGCTACGAGCTCACCGTCCAGGACCTCGAGATCGTAGACATCGCCGAGGAGTACCCGATCCAGCCGAAGGAGCACGGCATCGACTTCCTCCTCGACCACCGCCACCTTTGGCTGCGCTCGAGTCAGCAGCGTGCGATCCTGCGTGTGCGCAACGAAGTCGAGAAGGCGATCATCGACTTCTTCCACGAGCGCGAGTTCGTGCGCATCGACACACCGATCCTGACCGGCTCGATAGGGGAGGGCGCTTCAGGGCTCTTCGAGACCGACTACTTCGACGAGAAGGCGTACCTGGCCCAGACCGGCCAGCTTTACGTCGAGGCCGCGGCCGCGGCGTTCGGCAAGGTCTACTGCTTCGGCCCCACCTTCCGCGCCGAGAAGTCCAAGACGCGCCGGCACCTGACCGAGTTCTGGATGGTCGAGCCCGAGGTCGCGTGGTACGACTCCGAGGACAACATGCGCCTCCAGGAGGAGTTCGTCGCCTACATCGTCGAGCGCGCCCTCGAACGGTGCAGGGAGGAGCTCGACATTCTCGAGCGCGACACCTCCAAGCTCGAGAACATCGTGCCGCCGTTCCCGCGCCTCTCCTACACCGAGGCCGTCGAGCGACTCCAGGCCAAGGGGAGCGAGATCCAGTGGGGACAGGACCTCGGCGCAACGGACGAGACCATCCTCGTCGAGGACTTCGACAAGCCCGTCTTCGTCTACAACTACCCGAAGGAGGCCAAAGCCTTCTACATGAAGGAGAACCCCGAGGACCCGCGTACCGTCCTCTGTGACGACCTCCTCGCGCCCGAAGGGTACGGCGAGATCATCGGCGGCAGCCAGCGCGAGGACGACTACGATCGCCTCC
>CALKIP010000003.1 GCA_937995995.1 uncultured bacterium | reverse complement strand
CGCTCTACAACAGCGCGGTCGATCCGACGGAGCCGGATCCGAGTGCGGACATCGCCTGGATCGACAACGAGGAGCTCCTCCTCCTGCGGGCCGAAATCCGCTGGCACACCGGTGACCAGCCCGGCGCGGTCGCCGACCTCAACCTCATCCGTGAGCACGCGGGCGGGTTGGAGCCGATCGCGATCGCGGCCGGCGACGATGAGGCCTTCATCGACGAGCTGCTCTACAACCGGCTGTACTCGCTGATGTGGGCCCAGGGCACGCGCTGGATCGACGCGCGTCGCTACGACCGCCTCCACACGCTGCCGATCGATCGTGAGGGCGATTCGGTCTACACGAACATGCTGGTCCCGGCCGGCGAGTGCACCGCGCGCAGGTTGCCGGTGCCGTGTACGCCACTGGGCAGCTAGAGTGTTCACGGCTCGACCTGGGTTGGACTGACGTCCCATCCAGGCGAGCCGCTCCGGTAGCAGACCGCACCGCCTGTGGGCGGCCGCGGAAAATCGAAGGCCGGCGTCCGGTAATCCCGGACGCCGGCCTTCTTCTGTCGTACCCCTCCGGACCGCGTATCAGGGGATCAACCGGTGCAGCAGTCGCCGGTACGGGTCGAGCCGGAGATCGTTCCAGACGACGAGGGCGCCGCCCGGTCCGGTCGCGATCGCGGCGTGGGACTGCTCGTGGACTTCGGGCATGCCGTTGACCCGCTCGTCCGTGCTCCACGTCTGTCCGCCATCGGTCGAGCGGCTCAGGTAGATGTCGTAGTTCTTGGTGTCGTGGCTGTTCGTCGGGCCTTCGCGGTCGTCGGCCCAGACGGCGTAGAGCGTTCCGTCGTCGCCCACGGCGAGACTCGGGCGAGTGCGGCCGTTGTAGGGGTTGTCCGCCACGCCGAGTTCGACGCTGTCCGAGACCAGCACGGCCGGGCTCCAGGTGGCGCCGCCGTCCGTGCTGCGTGAGGTTCGCACGTGAGATGGGTTGTCGAGCCAGCCGCGGGTGTCCTGCCAGATTGCGTGCAGGGTGCCATCACTCGTGCGCAGCAGTGAGGGGTGTTCCGCGTGCCAGTAGCTCTGCGTGTTGTTCGTAAGGTTGGTCGACTCCCATGTGCCGCCCCCATCGGTGCTGCGCAACACGACGATGTCCTTGCGCCAGGAGGGCGAGGTCGCGACCGCCACCCACACCTGACCCGCCGGGCCCGCGACGACGTGGGTATCGTGTCCGTAGTGTCCGCTGTTCAGGATCTGATCGGGCGTGCTCCACGTGGCCCCACCATCCGTGCTGCGGCTGAACCAGATGTGGTCCCAGCGATCACCCGCGTATTGGCGCGACCAGGCGGCGTAGAGGACGCCGTCGTCGCCTACGGCAATGCTGCCGATGATGTTGTTGTTGTCCGTGTGGTCGCTCACCTGGACCGAGGGGGCGAAGGTGGCACCGCCATCCGTGCTGACCGCGACCCGGAGCTGCGGGTTGGGCTCTCTCCCGTCGTAATAACTCACCGCGATACGTGTCGCTTCGCCGCTCCCCCAGATGGCGATGCTTGCGTTGCGCTGAACGGTTTCGGACGGACCGTCACTGACCCGGACCCTCGGCGACCACGTCGCGCCACCTTCGCTGCTGCGCAGGTATACGTCGTAGTCGCCGGTGGAGTTGTCATGGAAGACCTGGTAGTAGCGCCCCTCGTGGTGGACGAGCGTACGCATCCCCACGACCTCCTGTGCCTCGGAGAACTCCCCGATGGCGGGTGCGGCCGTCGCCGTGAAGACGACGGGGGAGCCGTCGAGCCCCTCGGCGCTGGCCTCCGCCGTCTGCTGGCCCTCCTCGGCGCCCAGCGTCCAGACCGCGCGGGCATGACCCTCCGCGTCCGTTGCTTCGGCCACGGCCTCGAGCGTGCCGACGCCGGCGGTCACCGTCCAACTCACGGTGACACCCTCGACCGGATCGCCGTGACGGTCGGTGACCCGGACCACGAGCGTGTCTTCGAGCGCCGTCCCGGCCGTCCCCTCCTGCTCATCGCCCGCGAGCAGCGAGAGCGTGGTCGCGATCTGTCTCACCACCACGTCCACCGACGCGCTCTTGCCTGCCGCCGTCGCCGTCACGGCCACCGTGCCCGGGTGGTTGCCGGTGACGAGCCCCTTCGCGTCGACGGAGGCGATCGACGTGTCCGCACTCGACCACGCGAGCGTCACGCCCTCGGGCATAGAGGTGAAGGCGGCCCCGTCCTGGTCGAGGAGCGTCGCGGTGAGCTGGACGGTCGTGCCGTCGTCGATTTCGGGCGCCTCGGGCGCGAGCGTCACGGAGGCGACTTCCCGTGGCTTGGGCTGTGGTTCCGGGGTGGGCTCCGTCGGGCCATCATCGCCGCACGCAACGGCCATGAGCAGCGTCGCGACGATCAGCGCTGTGTTCCTGGATCGGCTATGCATGGCTTCGCACCGGTGGCTGGAAAAGAAGCGAATCTCCGCCGACGAGCTCGTCAGCGGCCGGTTCGGCGGTCATCCGAAGTCCGTGCGCGACCGTCTCGCGACCGAAACTGTGGACTCATCTCCTTCTATCGAAAATGCGGAGCGGAAGGGATCACGCAGATGGACAGCCGTAGCGCTCGCGGGAGTCGTCGCCTACGGGGGCGGGGTGCATCGCCTGTGTTTGCGCGGAGTGCCAAGCCTGATTTGCGGGAGTCGTCGCCTGTATTCGCGGGAGCGTTGTTGTCCATTTCGGTGGGGTGCGCCACCATGCTTCCATGGGATGAATCATCCGCCGGGGAAAGAGCGGGCGGAAAGGGCGGGCGACACGACGCCGTATCGCCCTTGAACGTTCCTGGATGTCGCCGTCGCGCGCTGCCGGCCCGTGCGGCCACCGCCTACGCGAAGTCCACCCGCGGCATCTCCGTCGGGCCGGTCGGGATGCGCACATCCCACGCGCGGTCCGGCGGCGTCTGGCCGCGCACCAGGTGCGCATTGAGGCGCCGGACCTCGTCCAGGTCGACCCCTTCCTCGCGGGCTACGTCCTCGAGCGACGTGTTCGGCGGGACGCGCACCTCCTCGTAGCGCATCGGTGCCTGGTACTGCACGTCCGTGAAGCCGAACCCGGCCGGGTCCTTGGCGATGTGCCCCACCGCGAGCATGATCGGCACGTAGTCGCGCGTCTCACGGGGAAGGTGCTCGCCGATCTGCCAGTAGAGCGCTTCGTCGCCCCGCGCCCCACCGGCTCTCTGGTTCAGGATCCGCTCTACGCGCCCCTCCCCCGTGTTGTACGCCGCCGCCGCCAGGTACCAGCTCCCGAACTGGTCGTGCAGGTCCTGGAGGTAGTCGAGCGCCGCATCCGTGGCCTTGATGGGGTCGTTCCTCTCGTCGACGTACTCGGAAACCTCGAGTCCGTAACGCCGCCCTGTCTCGGCGATGAACTGCCAGATGCCGGAGGCGTGCGCCGAGGAGTAGGCGGTGGGGTCGAAGCCGCTCTCGGCCATCGCCAGGAAGACCAGGTCCCGAGGCATCCCACGCTCCTCCAGCTTCGCCTGGATCATCGGGCCGTAGTAGCCGAGCCGCTCGAGCCACTGGCGGGCCTCGTCGGGCTTCTCGGTCTGCAGGAAATCGATCCAGAAGTCGACGCGCTCGTTCCTCTCGACCGGCAGGTCCCACTCCGAAGAAACCAGCGCTTCGCCCGTCGGCCTCGCGGCGATGTCCGTCTTCCCGCCGAGTGCGACCTTGGCTCCGTTCGCCGGCCGCTGCGCGGCCTTGCCCAGCCCGAACAGCCCCATGATCCCGGCCATGAAGCCGAGCAGCGTTCTGCGCTTTCCATCCTTTGCCATGCATGCTCCTCCCGCCGCGGGGATCCTGGCCGGCGCCAGCGGCCGGCGGCCCATAACTCTATGTGGCAAGAAGTGTTCGCGGGCCGAGAGGGCCGCTTTGCGGCGGGAGGGCGCCCTGCGGGCGCGGGAGGGCTGCCTGGCGACAGCGGGAGGGCCGGCGGGGCCGGCGGGAGGGCCGGCCTTCGGCCGGCGGGAGTCAGACCGCCTGTTGAGGCGGTGGTGGCGCCCCGTGGGCACGAGAGGGTGTGGGGGAGGGCGCTGCCGGGGCAGGGCCGGTCCGTCAGGGCTGCGGACGGTGGCCCCGGACCCGTACGTCTACGCGTGCCCGTGCCCTTGCCCGGGTCTTCGTCTCTCGTCGGGCACGGGCACGCGTAAGCGTAGGCGTACGGCGTCCAGGCCGGCGCAAACGGTTCGGGGATTCGGTATCAGTCGATCAGCTTTTGCGTGATCTCGATCTGGCGCTGCACCTGATGGCGGATCGCCTTGCGAGTCTCCTCGCTCAGTGGCTCGCCCGCCGCAGTCACGCTCACGCCGTACGGGTTGCCGCCGCTCGCGAAGACCGACGCGTCCGTGTATCCCGGCGGGACCAGGATCGCGCCCCAGTGCATCGCTGTGACGTAGAGCGTCTGCAGCGTCGTCTCCTGCCCGCCGTGGGGGTTCTGGGCACTCGACATCGCGCTGAACGTCTTGTTGGCCAGCTTGCCCTCCTGCCAGACGGGGCCCAGCGTGTCGATGAAGGAGCGCATCTGGCTCGCCGCGCCGCCGTAGCGTGTGGGCGCGCTGAACAGGTAGGCATCCGCCCACACCAGATCGTCCGGCGTCGCCTCGGGGATGTGCGCCGTCTTCTCCGCGTGCGCCGACCACGCCTCCTGCGCCTTCACCACCCCCTCCGGCGCCGTTTCCGCGACCCTGCGCAGCCGCACCTCCGCACCTGCCTCCCGCGCCGCCTCCTCCGCGACCTCGGCCATCTCGTGATTCGTGCCGTAGGTGCTGTAGTAGATGATCGCGAGCTTGACCTGTCGTGCCATGGATCCTCTCCGTGATTGGTGGAAAATGTTGGGGTGATGGGGCCCCTCCCGCCGGCGTTGGCCGGCCCTACGGCCTGCCCGGCCCCGAGCCCGCACCCGTCGCCTCGATCGCCTTCGCGATCTCGTCCAGATCCTGCTCCGTGAGCTCCAGTTCGGCCGCAGCGATCCAACCGTCCACCTGCTCGGGCGAGCGCCCACCCACGATCGCGCCCGTTACACCCGGCCAGGTGAGCGTCCACGCCACCGCGACGGCCGCGATGGTCGCGCCGTGCCGCTCGGCCACCGGGGCCAGCGCGTCGCGGAGTGCCAGGTTGCGCTCCAACTCGGGCGACTGGAAGCGCGGAGAGCGACGCCGCCAGTCACCGGGCGCGAGCCGCTCCATTCGGTCCAGGCTCCAGCGCTCGGTCAGCAGCCCGGACTCCATCGGGCTGTAGACGATCACGCCCGAACCATGATTCGCCGCCCACGCCACCTGATCCGCCGCCGATTCGCGGCGGATCAGCGAGAGCGGCGGCTGGACCGAGTCGACGTGGCGCACCGCCTCACAGCGTTCGAGGAGGGTCGTATCGAAGTTGGAAACCCCGGCCCAGCGGACCTTCCCCTCCTCGACGAGGCGTGCCATTTCACCCCACGAGTCCTCGACAGGCACACCGGTCTCGTCCGGCCGGTGGAACTGGTAGAGATCGATCCGCTCAACGCCGAGCCGCCGCAGCGAGGCCTCGCACTCGCGCCGGATCGACGCCGGCTTGAGCACGCGACGCGGCGGCTCCATCGGGTTCGCCTCGTCCCAGACCATGCCGCACTTGGTGAAGACGTACGGCCGCTCCTCCGCCGGCAGCTCGCGCAGCAGCCGGCCGACCAGTTCCTCCGAGTGGCCGAGCCCGTAGACCGCCGCGGTGTCGATCCAGTTCACGCCGCGCTCCACCGCGTGGCGCATCGCCGAGATCGCCGCCTCGTCGTCCTGTGGGCCTCAGCCGAACGCCCAGTCACCGCCGCCGATCGCCCAGGCGCCGAAGCCTACGCGCGTGATCTCCGGGCCCGTCGAGCCCAGTCTGCGTGTGGGTAGCAAGGTCGTTTCCGGTCAAGAGGGTCGTGCCCGCGCGTACTGCGGCGGCCACGCGATTTCCGCCCCGAGGCGCTGCGCCGCCAGGAGCGGCCAGCGCGGCTGGCGGAGCAGTTCGCGGCCCAGCAGCACGATGTCCGCGCTGCCGTCCCGCACGATCCGATCCGCCTGCTCCGGCTCCGTGATCAGCCCCACGGCCGACGTCGGGATCCCTGCCTCCCGACGGATACGCTCGGCGAACGGGACCTGGTAGTTCGGTCCGACGGGGATCTGTGCACCCGGGACCAGGCCTCCCGTCGAGCAGTCGATCAGGTCCACACCCGATTCCCGGAGCCGCCGCGCGAGCTCCACCGACTCCTCCGGCGTCCAGCCGCCCTCCACCCAGTCCGTCGCCGAGATCCGGACCAGGAGCGGGAGTCGATCCGGCCAGACCTCGCGGACTGCTGCGACCACCTCCAGCAGGAGACGGATGCGGTTCTCGAACGACCCACCGTAGCAGTCCGTCCGCTGGTTCGACAGGGGGGAGAGGAACTGGTGAAGCAGGTAGCCGTGTGCCGCGTGCACCTCGGCCACCCGGAAGCCGGCCTCGAGCGAGCGGGCGGCAGCGGAGCGAAACGCGTCGACGACGCTTCGGATCCCGGACTCCGTCAGCTCACGTGGCTGCGGGTAGTCGTCCGAGAAGGGGATCGCACTCGGCGCCCATACGTCCGTCCAGCCGCCCTCCGCAGGCGGGACCGCGGCCCGACCCTCCCACGGCCGGTACGTGCTCGCCTTCCGCCCCGCGTGCGCAAGCTGGATCCCGGCCACCGCGCCCTGGGCGTGCACGAAATCCGTGATCCGCCGCAGGGCGTCCACCTGGCCGTCGTCCCAGATGCCCAGGTCCTGGGGGCTGATCCGACCCTCCGGGACGACCGCCGTCGCCTCGCTCATCACCAGCCCCGCACCACCCGTCGCAAAGCCGCCGATGTGGATCAGGTGCCAGTCGTTCGCATGGCCATCCTCCGCCGAGTACTGGCACATCGGCGAGACGCCGATACGGTTCCTCAGCTCCACCTCCCGGAGCCGAAACGGTGTGAAGAGCATCAGCCGTCCCGCCGGCCGGCCAGACGCGCATCCACACTCGCCGCACCCCCGCCGTGGGCGAAGAGGTACGCGAAGACCACCGCGTAGAGGAGCGCAAGCTCACCGCCGTTGGCGATCGGAAGGCCGCCCTGTGGCTGATGCGCCATGAAGTGAGCCGCCACCATCTGCAGCGACAGGAGCAGCGCCACCGGACGCGTGAAGAGCCCCGCCACGATCAGCAGCCCGCCGAAGAACTCCAGTACGCCCGCCAGACCCATCAGCGAGAACAGCTCGACGGGGCCATGGCCGCCGAACCAGCCGAAGAGCTTCTGTGCGCCGTGCGGCATGAAGAGCAGCCCCGCGGCAACCCGCAGAATCACGTGCGTGACCGGCCCCAGCACCGCCAGACCCCCTGACGCCGAACCCACATGCCCTGCCATTGTCGTCCTCGTATTCATCGTCCCACCCTCTCTCGTTCTCACGCGGCCCGCACCCGGGCCACTCGTGTCATGGTTTGTAACTGAAACGGTTACACAATGCGACGAAAAAAGAGATTCACCTCATCGCCGCTCCACGGCCTCGCCGGCGGCGTGGGCCGCCACCTGCTCGAGCACATCGGCGACCGTACGGTCCGCGAGCACGGCTTCCAGCGACTGCTGCGCGTCCGTCGTCGTCTCCTCCAGCACCGCCTGGATGTTGCGCCCCACGGGGCACCGGGCGCTGGGCTCTTCGTGGTGCATCGAGAAGAGCTCCCCGTCCTCCACGGCGCGGAATACGTCCAGCAGGGTGATCTCCGAGGCGGGCCGCGCCAACAGCGCGCCGCCGCCCGCTCCCAACCTCGAACACGTCATCCCCGCCCGGGCCAGCATGCAGAGGATGCGGCGGATCACCGCCGGGTTCGTGTTCGCGCTCTCGGCGATTCGTTCGGAGGTGACCGGCTCGCCACGGCCCGCCTCGATCAGCGTCAGCGTGTGCACCGCGACGGCGAAGCGGCTGCTGATGCTCATGGTCCCTCCTTTCCTGCGCCGAGTGTGTTGCAAAAATGGTTACATACACGAGCGAGTGCAATAGGGTCCCGGACGTTGCGATCCGAGCGGCTGGATCCAAGGGGGCAAGGCGCCACCGACTAGCCAGGGCGTACCGTCAAGCCGCTGCGCCGACATGGAAGGCGCAGCGGGGCCGGCCCTCGAGGTTGCACTCCTCACGAACCGGACAGCCCGTGATCACCGCGACCAGCGTCTCCGCAAGCGTACACACATCGGCGTGATCGGCCACGACCGCCGAGAGTGGGCAGCCGAATCCGCTCAGCCGCCAGCCGTGCTCTACTCGCTCCACCTCCACATCGCCTCCGAGTTCCCGCAGCACTGCGGCAGCGGTCTCGACCCGTCTCTCGAGGTCGTCCGTGGAGGTGGCGTGCGCGGCGGCGGCCTTCTCCCCCACCGCACGCAGCAGCGCGAGGACACGCTCGCGTCCGTCCTGCGCCTCGATCTCCCGAAGCAACGCGCTGAGCACCACGGCGTAGGCCTTCGGGAAGAGCTCTTCCGCCTGGTCCGTCAGGGCGTAGAGTCGGGCGGGCTTCCCTCCGGTGTCGCGCTGCACTCCGGCCTGCTCCGCCAGCCCATCCCG
Source organism: uncultured bacterium (assembly GCA_937995995.1). Classification (GTDB taxonomy): domain Bacteria; phylum Gemmatimonadota; class Gemmatimonadetes; order Longimicrobiales; family RSA9; genus CALBZE01. Next base: position 1,173 of record CALKIP010000003.1, on the reverse strand, counting down.
CTCCAGAGCCGCCAGGTGCGTGCGCACCGCGTTGTCTGTCACACCGAGCGCCGCTGCCAGCTCGGCGATAGAGCGGCGGCCTCGTCGCAGCAGCAGAAGAATCCGCCCACGCGTCTCTCCGAGCAATCGATCGAATACGTTCTCCATGACTCCTCCCGAGTAGTCTCCCCGGTAATCTAACGCTGCAAGGTGAACCCTGTCTATTATTTACAATAAATTATTGACAAAGTGTGAAATCGCGGCTATGCTGCCCGAACCACCATCACCCCCCTCAATGGGAGGTTTCCATGCCCGCCCCGGTGACTCGACGTTCCGTCCTGGAAGGTGTGAGATGACACCACAAGTGGAGACGCACCGTCGGGGGAAGCTGCGGCGCGCGGGACAAGCCGTCGTCCTGGTGGCGCTCATCGTGGGCCTCTCCTACTGCGACGAGGACGGCACCGGCCCGGGTGACCGGCTGGGCCGCCGGCCACTCGACCCGGAGCTGGTCGCGCAAGGCAGGGAGATCTTTCGCTACGACACCTTTGGCGACGAAGCGTACTGGACCGACACGGCGCGTATGCACGAGGTCATCGAGGGGGCCGTTTCCCCCGCACTCGCGCTCCAGGTAGGGCTAAAGGTGGACGCGGACGCGCTGCCGCAGGAGGTGAAAGAGGCCCTCGCGGCAGGGCAGGTCGATCTGGGGAACCCGGCAACGACGGTCGCGCTGCTGAAGCTGAACGCCGTCGTCGGTCTCAAGGGCACGGTCGAGGCTCGGGATGGAGAAGATCGGTTGGTGAGGGTGGGGATTACCTGTGCACTCTGCCACTCCACCGTAGACAATTCGTTCGCGCCCGGAATCGGCAAGCGCCTGGACGGTTGGCCGAACGGCGACCTCGACGTCGGCGTCATCGTCGCGCTCTCGCCGGCGATCCCGCCGCCGCTCCGCGGCCTTTGGCAGCACCCACCCTACTTCCATGACGGCAGCGCGGAGACGCTCGAGGACGTCGTGGCGCACTACGACCGGGTGCTGAAGCTCAACCTCTCGACACTGGGGGAGGCGGACCTCGTCGAGTATCTGAAGACCCTATAACCGCAACCCCGGTGAACCGGACCGGGACAGGTGCTCCGGGTCGGCATGTCGCCCGACCGGAGTCCACAAGTCGTGTGACGAGTCCGTCCCCCACTTCCTCG
>CALKIP010000002.1 GCA_937995995.1 uncultured bacterium | reverse complement strand
GCTCCGGAACGGTGAGCCGCTCGAGATCTACGCCCTGGTGGGCGGCGGCGCGTACGCGGGCTGGAACCTGGAAGAGAATCCCGACGGGACACAGTTCGTCCCCGCGGCCTCGGCGGGACTCGGGGTGCGCTGGCGCGGCGGCGCGCCGCATGATCCCATGGTGAGACTGGAGCTCTACCGCGAGGAACGCTTCTCCGGTTTCGACGAGCGGCTCTACCTGCGTTTCGACTATCTACGCCCGCGTGGTGTCCTGCCGCCGCCTAGCCCACCGCCGCCAGTGCAGCCTTGATCAGCGCGGGGCCTTCGAGCGAGGCATCCTCGTCCAGCGCCTTGCGAACGGCGGCAGTGGCCTGGGCGGTCGTGTAGCCGAGAGCGACGAGTGCGCCGATGGCCTCCTCTGCCGAGCGCCCCTGCGGCCGGGGACCCACTGCCTCGGCGAGGGCGATGTCGTCGAGCTTGTCGGCGAGTTCCAGCGCCACGCGCTGCGCCTTCTTCGTCCCCAGCCCAGGCACCTGGCGCAACGATGGAATGTCCTTCTCCGTGATCGCCCTCACGAGCCGCTCGGGTGAGAGCGTAGAGAGCATGTTGAGCGCCAGCCGCGGACCCACACCGGACGCGGTCAGCAGGCGCGCGAAGAGCGCCCGCTCCCCCGCCTCGAGGAAGCCGTAGAGCGTCGCGGCATCCTCACGCGTCACGTAGTGTGTCCGTAGCTCGACCTCGGCACCCTCGGGCGGCAAGCGCTCGAAGACGGTGAGTGGCACCTCGATCTCGTACGCCACGCCGCCCGGCGTCATCACCTCGACGGAGTCCATCGAGCGGCGCAGCAGAACTCCTCTGATTCGACTGATCATTTCCTTACCTCAACCGCGCCGTTCGCGCAACATCGCGGCGCTGAAGCGTAGCGGCTCGCGCACGGCCGGGAGTGCACCGGCATAGCAGTGGGTCAGGGCGACGGCCACGCCATCGGCCGCATCGGAGGGGCGCGGCGGCGTCTTCAGGCGCAGCAGCCGCTGGACCATGAACTGGACCTGCTCCTTGGTGGCCCGGCCGGTGCCGACGATGGCGTTCTTGACCTCAGCGGGCGAGTACTCGGCAACGGGGAGGTCACGGAGCGTGGCGGCCAGGAGGATCGCACCGCGTGCGTGGCCGAGCACGACCGTCGTCTTCACGTTCTTCCCGTAGAAGATCCCTTCGACCGCCACGATCTCGGGCGAGTGGCGCCCGATCACCTCGACGATACCCTCGTAGATCGCCCGGAGCCGTTGTGGCAGCTCCGCCCGGGCTTCGGTCCGGATCACTCCGCATTCGAGCAGAGAAACGGCGCCGCCGCTCTCTCTCGCGACGACGCCGTACCCCGTGGCGGCGGTCCCCGGATCTACACCGAGGACGATCATCAGCCGCCTGCCTCGGCGAGCGCGGCCTCGTCGATGTCGCCGTTGGAGTAGACCTTCTGCACGTCGTCGATGTCGTCGAGTGCATCGAGGAGCTTGACCAGCCGCTTGGCCTCATCGCCCTCGACTGCGACCATCGTCTGCGGCACCATGGCCAGCTCGGCCTCCTCGATGGCGATCCCCTGCTCGCGCAACCCGTCCTGCACGGCGTGGAACGCCGCCACATCGGTCGTGATGATGAAGGTGTCGTCCTCGCGCTCCATGTCCTCGGCGCCGGCCTCGAGGACGGCGAGCATGAGGGACTCCTCATCGTATTGCTCGGCGCTGACGTAGATCTGCCCCTTGCGGTCGAACTGCCACGCCACCGAGCCACTCGTCCCGAGGCTGCCACCGTGCTTGTTCAGGATGTGGCGAACATCGGCGACGGTGCGGTTCGCGTTGTCGGTCAGCGTCTCGATGTAGAGCGCGACTCCGCCCGGCGCATAGCCCTCGTAGGCGATCTCCTCGTAGGTGACGCCTTCCAGCTCACCGGTCCCCCGCTTGATCGCCCGCTCGATGTTGTCGGCGGGCATGTTCGCGGCCTTCGCCGTATCGATCGCGAGTCGCAGGCGCGGGTTGAACTCCGGGTCGCCACCATCACGGGCCGCGACGCTGATCTCCCGAATGAGTCGGGTGAAGATCTTACCGCGCTTGGCGTCGTTCGCCGCCTTCTTCCGCTTGATCTGTGACCATTTGCTGTGACCGGCCACGGGCGCCCTCTCCCACTGGATAGATTACGAAGCTCCGTTCCTGCAATACTTTGCAGCGATACTAGCCTTGAAAATATAACGTTGGTCCGCACACCGGGCAACGTGCCGCCACGGCAGCGGAGTCTGGCGGACTTCAGCCGCGTGCGATCGGCGTCGAAACTCTGGATATATTTGCAGGGCCGTCATCATCACCCCTTCGCTCATCCGGCACTCCGTGGGACGCGCCGTGCGACAGAACCGATTCGTGAAATCCGGCCGCAGCCGGCGCATCGGCCTCGGATTACTGGCCGCATCGCTGGTGATCGCCGCCGGAGTCGCCTTGCCGGTCGCGGCGGTGTGGACCGCCGGAGGTGCCAGAGCATCGGCCGTCGTGCTGCTCGGCTTCGGGCTCCTCATCGCCACGGGTCGAGTAATGGGACGCGAGCTCGAGGCCGCACGCTCACACATCGCCGAGCTCGAGGATTCGAAGGCCCTGCTCCTGGAGACGCTGGATTCGCTCGAGCAGCGGGTCGCTGTCCTCGACCGACGCGGCCGGACGTTGCAAGCCAATGCGGCGGCCCGGCGCTACATCGAAGACCGAGGAAGCGATCCGACCTCCGTGGCGAGCGTCTTTCTCTCCGAGCATGACGTCGCGCCAGGCGATCCCACGGGCCCCGCGCGGGCGGCGTGGGAGGGGCTCCACGCCGTTCTCACCGGCGCGAGGAAGGAGTTCCAGCTCGAGTACCCGAGTGGAGACGGCGACGAAGAGCGCTGGTCGCTGCTACGCGTACGCCGCACCGATACCGAGAGCGGCGAGCCGCTGCACGTGGTCGTGGCGCAGGAAGACATCACCGAACGTGTTCAGACGGCGCGCGCACTGCGACGCAGCGAGGCGCATTTCCGCAATCTCGTCGGCTCGATGAGCGACCTGGTCGTCGCACTCGACCGCGAGCTGCGCCACACCGGAATCTACGGGAAGTGGGCCGAGGCCGCGGGTCTCACCCCGGAGCGGTTCATGGGCCGTCTTCCGCGTGAGGTCCTGGAAAGTACGGCGGCCGCTGCTCTGGAAGGGGCGGGGCGACGAGCCCTCCGCGGTGAGCACGTGGTCTACCGGTGGACGCTGCCGAACGAGACCGGAGGCCGTCACGTCGAGACGGCGGTCTCGCCGATCCGCGACGACGAAGGCGCGATCGTCGGCGTCGTGGGTGTGGGGAGGGATGTGACGGAGCGGGTGCGCGCGGAGAATGCGTCGCGGCGCCGTGATGCCATCCTTCGGGCCGTCGGTGCCGCATCACAGCGCTTCCTGCGCAACGGCTGGGAGCGCACGATCGAGGACGCACTGGCCGAGATCGGCCGGGCGACGGACGCGAGCCGCGCCTACCTGCTCGAGACGGAGCCGGCCACCGGCCACGCGGCCGCGGCTGGACCCGCTCACGTCTGGCACGCCCACGGCGTGGTACCGGTCGATGGGGTGGAGTCGGCCCCACCACTCGGCCGACTGGACGCGTGGCGCACCCGGCTGGCGGAGGGCGAGACGATCGCCGTGCGACGCGCCGAGGCGGTGGGGCCGGCGAAGGAGTACCTGCAGCTTCACGGAGTCCGGTCCACGGTCCTGGCACCGGTCTTCGCCGGCGAGGAGTGGGTCGGGTGCCTCGGCCTCGAAGATGGCAAGGAGGATCGGCTCTGGTCCGAGCTCGAGATCGAGGCACTGATGGCCGCGGCCGATACACTCGGAGCCGCGATCGATCGCAAGCGGATCGAGGAGGCGCTGAGGGAGCGGGAGGAGCAGCTTCGTCAGTCCCAGAAGATGGATGCGATCGGTCAGCTCGCCGGCGGGATCGCCCACGACTTCAACAATCTCCTCACGGCGATCCAGGGCCGCACGGCGCTGCTCCTCTCGGAGCCAGCGGCAACGGATCATATCCGTAGCGATCTCAACGAGATCCGGGAGGCAGCCGAACGCGCCGCGACGCTCACGCGTCAGCTCCTGGCTTTCAGCCGCAGGCAGGTGCTGGAGCCCAAGGCACTGGACCTCAACCACACGGTGCGCGACGTCGAGACGATGCTGCGCCGCCTGATCGGCGAGGACGTGGTACTCATCACCCGCCCGGCCCCGGCGCTCGGCATCGTCATGGTCGACCCGAACAACATGGTCCAGGTCCTCATGAACCTGGTCGTCAACGCACGGGACGCCATGCCGGATGGCGGAATGATCGTCATCTCCACGTCGAACCAGCACGTTGCCACCCCCCGCGACGTCGTCGGCGACACGATCGCTCCGGGAGCGTACGTCGCCCTGGAGGTAAGCGACACCGGCACCGGCATCCCCGAAGCTCTGCGGGAGCGGATCTTCGAGCCCTTCTTCACGACCAAGGGCCCCGGGAACGGAACCGGCCTGGGATTGTCGATGATCTACGGGATCGTGCGCCAGAGCGGCGGCTACATCGAGCTAGAGAGCGAGGCCGACCGGGGCACGACGTTTCGCGTACTCCTGCCCCATCACGAGGCCGCCGCGGAGGCGGCGCCGACGATCGTCGAGCCAGAGCAGGAGCCCGGTCCCGGAAGTGAGACCGTGCTCCTGGCCGAGGATGAGGCCGCCGTGCGCAGCTTGATCCGCCGCGTCCTCGAACGCAACGGCTACTCCGTTCTGGAGGCGAGCAATGGCGCCGAAGCGATCCAGATCGCACTGAACCACGCCGGGCCCATCGATCTACTGCTCACCGATGTCGTGATGCCCGACCTCGACGGTCCGGAGCTTGCCGAACGCCTGGACTCGATCCGGCCCCGACTGCCCGTGGTCTTCATGTCCGGGTACACGGACCGCGAAATACTCCGACGCGGCACCGAGGGAGTACAGGCGGCGTTCCTCGCGAAGCCGTTCTCGCCCGACTACCTTGCCAGGAAGATCCGCGAGGTGCTCGATGCCGCCGTGGCCGCACCGTAACGGCGAGCGGGCCCTCAGGGTTTCAGGTCTCGTGGAGGACGAATGGATGCCGATACCGAAGTGCCGGTCGAGCCACCGGAGCACGGCCGTACCGTGACCGAGCGGCTGCAGCATCGCGTGGCGATGACCGTGCCGGACCGTCACAACCCCAAGCTGCACCGCGTCATGGAGATCGTGAACGAGGACGACGAACTCTACGCGCTCTGGACGGCCGCGAACGTCAACGCGATGGAACGGCTCGGGATGACCGATCACGGCCCCGTGCACGTGAAGATCGTCATGAACATCGCCGTCCGGCTGATCCGCCTGCTCGTCGAGCACGGCGTCGAGCCATCGGTCGTCCGGAACTACGACATTCCTTATGAAGGGATGGAAGTTGTCGGACAACCTGTCTCCGTACTATGCCGCGGTGAATTCGTCATTCGGGATAAGCAATTCGTGGGCCGGATCGGTTCGGGCCAATATTTGAAACGCGGCAAGTACAAAGCCTATCAGG
>CALKIP010000001.1 GCA_937995995.1 uncultured bacterium | reverse complement strand
CTGGATCCCCGGGTAGCGATTCGCCACCTCGTCAGCCGTCAGGATTTCGGCCTTGCCGATCTCCAGGAAGCGGCCGCCCGGCCGTAGCAATTCCAGGCTGCGGCGCAGCAGGTCGCCGGTGAGCGAATTCAGCACCACATCGACCCCTTCGCCGTCGGTTACCCGGAGGATTTCATCGGCGAAGGAAGTGCTACGGGAGTCGAAGACATGGGTCACGCCCTGCCGACGCAGGAAGTCGCGCTTTTCATCGCTGCCGGCCGTTGCGAATACCTCGGCGCCGACGGCCTGCGCGACCTGCACCGCGGCCTGCCCGACGCCGCCGGCTGCCGCGTGGATCAGGACGCGCTCGCCCGGCTGCAGTCGGGCGAGACGGGCAAGTCCCCACTCTGCCGTCATAAAGGCCAGCGGGATCGTAACCGCTTGCTCCATCGGCATCCCCCGAGGCACGCGCGCGATCGCGGCCGACTTCACCGTCAGGTGCGAGGCGTAGGCCCCCTCTCCGATGCCGATGACCTCGTCTCCAGGGGCGAAATCCTCGACCCCCTCGCCCACCCGCACGACCAGGCCGCCGAACTCGACACCGGGCTGGCCGGGTTCACCCGGGTATGCCCCCAACACGTTCAGCACATCGCGGAAGTTCAGCCCCGTCGCGCGGACCCGCACCTCGACCTCACCCGGGCCGGGAGGCCGGCGTTCGGCCGGAACGTAGCGTAGCGAGTCGAGCGTGCCCCGCCTGGTGATGTCGATGCGATAGGCCTCTGTAGGTGGAATGGCGCGATGATCGTCGCCATTCGCCGGGGCGAGGGCACCATCCGCCGGGACGAGACGGGGGGCGAGCAGCCGTGGGCCACGCTGCGCAAGTCGGTCTTCCGAGGATTCTCCGAAGAGCAGGCGAAGAACGTCCCGCGCCTCCAGTGGTGCACGGGCTGGATCGAGATCCACGACACGGCATGCGATCTCCGGATGCTCTGCCTGGATGGTGGTATGGATGCCCCAGAGGGCAGAGCCCGCGGCTCCGCCGCCCGCCGAAACACCCTCTACGGCCACCGCTCCGCGTGTGACAATGCCGAGGGCGGTGGCAGAATCCAGACCCTGCCGCCGTGCGCGCAGTATTCCGAGGAGCGGCATGCAGAGGTCGACCGCCCGACCGAGCACGGCCGGCCCATCCTCGTGGTCAATAGAGGATTCATCGAGAGACCAGAGGTGAATGACGCCACGTAGCGGCGCACCATCTTCGCCGAGTCCGCTGGCCTCGAAAATCTGGGACCAACTGTGATCATCCGCGGGATCAACGACGAAGCGATCCGCGCCCGTGCTCTGCCAACCCTCACCCCGGCGCACGCGGACGGCGCGTCCGCCGGTCTTCTCGATCGTCGCCGCAAGCTCGACGCCGACGCCTCCCTCGTCCTCCAGGATGAGCCAGGCACCCGCGAGATCGGTCCCGAGCTCCGCCGGCTCCTCGCATTCCTTCCACGCGATCTCGAAGGTGGTCCCCTTCGGTGGCTTTCTTTCCGAAGTGGAGAGCGCGAGCGAGCCGTGGACCCGCCGACTGCGGAACCCGTGGACTTCGCCGATCAGACGCCCCTCGAGATCGAACAGGGTAAGGTCTGCAACGAGCAGGTCCGGGTCGCGGTCCTCCCCCTCCTCCCGGACCACGCCATGAATCCAGCAGCTCTGCCCGGGCGCCGCGAGGAACCGAAGCTCGTCGATTCCAGCGGGGAGGAAAGTCGCGGTAGGATCGTCGGAATCCGATGTCAGGCTGTCCAGGAGCTGGAAGCCGGCATCGAGCAGGCTGGGATGGAAGGTGTACTCCCCGTAATCGCCACCGGCTTCCGCACCGAGCCGAGCGTGGCCGAGCGCACCCGCCGGCCCCGTCCACACCTCGACCAGCGGTTTGAACGAGGGGCCGTACGTGATCCCCCGGGCCTCGATCCGAGAGTACAGCGCGGCCACATCGACGGGCCGATCCATCTCTCGACGGAGCCGGTCCAGTTGGCCGTCCCGCAGTGGCAGATCCTCGGTCCGACGCAGAGTGGCCGTCGCGTGCGTCGTCCACTGGATGCCCTCCTCATCCGGGGTGGCGCTTACGATTCGAACCGTAGCGGTGCCCTCCGAGGGCGAGTCGACCAGTACCTGGCAGGTCACTGCGCCGCGATCCGGAAGGATCAGGGGGCGCTCGAGGCGCAACTCGCCAATGGCCACGTGGGGCCACTTCGGTCCTTCCTTCGCCGCGGCGAGCATCATCTCGATGAAAAGGGCGCCGGGCACGACCACCTGGTTCTGGACCCGGTGGTCCGTCAGGTACGCGGGTGTGTCTGGGGCGAGCACCGTCTGGTATGCCCAGCCAGCGAGCGCTGGTGAGTGAATCACGGCACCGAGCAACGGGTGCCGTGCGGATGGTCCGGCTGCGCTGACCGCAGTGCGCGGCGAGTCGGCGGCTACCGACGAATCGATGAACCAGTAGCGCTGCCGCTGGAATGGGTAGGTTGGTGCGGCAACACGACGACCGGCATGCTCGCTGACCCACCCATCCCAGTCAAGCTCATGCCCGGCCCGGTACAGGGCGGCGACACTCTCGGCAAGCTGTGTCCAGGCAGGCACGCCGCGCCGTAGTGACGGAAGCCAGCGCAAGCTCCGATCGGTGAGCGTCTCCATTCCCATTGCCGAAAGGGTGGAGTGCGGTCCGATCTCGAGAAAGGTACGAACGCCGAGTTCCCCGAGTTTGCTCATTGAGGCGGCGAAGCGGACCGGTTCTCGGATGTGCCTGCGCCACCGGTGAGGGTCGGTAGCATCCGTATCGTCGAGCAACTCGCCGGTGAGATTGGAGATCAGGCCGAGGCGTGGCGGCCGCAGTTCGATATTCCGGACGGCCTGCTCGAAGGCATCGAGGATCGGGTCCATAGCCGGGGAGTGGAAGGCGTGCGAGACCCTGAGTTCCGTGATCCGAACGCCGGCGGGCTCCAGCCGGCGCAGAACTTCCGCAACACCCGCGGCCTCGCCCGAAACCACGACACTTTCCGGTGCATTCACCGCCGCTATGGCCACGCCGTCCACCCCGTTGATCGCATCGCGCACCTGGGCTTCGGGAGCGAAGACGGCCGTCATTCGGCCGCTGCGCGGAAGCTCCTGCATCAGGCGACCGCGTAGCACGACGAGGGGGAGTGCATCTTCGAGCCGGAGAACGCCGGCGAGTGTGGCGGCGACGTATTCACCCAGGCTGTGTCCAGCGACGTAGGAGGGCTCGATGCCCCAGCTGCGCCACAGCTCGGCCAGGGCGTACTCGAGGGCGAACAGCGCTGGCTGCGTGTACGCGGTCTGCTCGAGGAACTCGGCTGCTCCCTCGTCAATGAGCAGGGGCAGCAGTGGCCGGTCCAGGTGAGGCCGTACAATCTCATCGCACCGCTCGAGAGCGGTGCGGAAAGCACTCGATGTCTCCCACAGCTCACGGCCCATTCCCGGGTACTGCGCGCCCTGCCCTGTGAAGAGGAAGGCGATCGGTCCGGCTGTACCGGGCTTCACGCTCGGGATCGCGTCGTCATTCGCGTTTTCCAGCTCCGCCAGAGCCGCGCGGGCTTTCTCTGCCGTCGTACCGGTCACGGCGGCGCGGAAGGAGAAGTGACTGCGCCCGGCGGTGGAGGTGGCGGCGAGGTCGGCCAGAGCCTCATCACCACCCCTCTCCAGGTGTTCGCGATACCGGCCGGCGAGCTGCCTTACGGCAGCGCGTGACTTGGCGGAGACTGCAATGAGTTCGACCGGCCGCCGCGGCAGACTCGGCATTGCCGGCGTTGCGGGCGCCTCCTCCACCACGACGTGCGCGTTGGTGCCGCTGAAGCCGAACGCGCTGACGCCGGCAACTCTCGGCCTGTCCCCAGCGTTCCACGGGGTCACCTCGGTGGGGACCCGTAGCGCGAGCCGATCCCAATCCACATGCGGTGTCGGTTGCGTGAAGTGCAGGTGGGGCGGGATCTGACCGTGTCGGAGCGCAAGGACGACCTTCATCAGACCGATGATTCCTGCCGCCGGCTCCAGGTGGCCGAAGTTGGTTTTGACCGAGCCGACCAGCAACGGCTCCTCGGGCGAGCGGTCCGAGCACAGCACGGAAGAGAGGGCGCGTAGCTCGATCGGGTCGCCGAGCGGTGTGGCCGTGCCGTGCGCCTCGATGTAGCTCACCGCCGAAGGCGCCAGTCCGCCATTGCGCAGCGCAGCCTCGATCACCGCACGCTGGGCCGCCGGGTTGGGCACCGTGATCCCGCTGCTGCGACCGTCGTGGTTGATGGCGACGCCGCGAATGATGGCCAGCACCGGGTCGCCATCCGCCTGCGCGTCGGAGAGGCGCTTCAGCACGAACACGCCGCCACCTTCTGCGCGAGCGTAGCCGTCGGCCGCTGCATCGAAGGTGCGACACCTGCCATCGGCCGACAGCGCCCGCATCCGGGAGAGGAAGAGCGATCCATCCGGCGCGAGCATGAGGTTCGCGCTGCCGGCGAGAGCGACGCTGCAACGGCCTGCGCGCAGGTTGTCGACGGCAAGGACCAGTGCGACCAGCCCTGACGAACAGGCGGTATCCACGGGAAAGTTCGGTCCGTGCAGTCCGAGGAAGTGCGAGATCCGGCCCGCCGACACGGAGGTGAGAACTCCGGTGCCTCGGTAGCTGTGGATCTCATCTGCTCCACTGTTTCGCTGCAGGATATCGTAATCGCTGTCACTCAGACCGAAGAACACGCCCGTTTCGGTGCCTTCGAGCTTGTGCGGCGGGAGGCCTGCCCGTTCGATCGCCTCCCAGGCCATTTCCAGAAGAAGGCGCTGGACCGGGTCCATCGCCGCGGCCTCGCGCGGGGAAATGCCGAAGAACCCTGGATCGAAGCGGTCCACGGGTTCGCTCAGGAAGCCGCCCCGACGGGTGTAGACCTTTCCCGGTTTGTCCGGGTCGGGGTCATAGATCGCGTCTACGTCCCAGCGATCGCGCGGCACCTCGGAGGTGGCATCTGTGCCGCTACGCAGCAGTTCCCAGAAGCGCTCCGGCGTGTCCGCCCCCCCGGGAAGCCGGCACGCCATCCCGACGATCGCGATCGGTTCGGCTGCGCGGCCTTCCAGTTCCTGGACCTGGCGGCGGAGGTCACGGATGGCGACCAGCGCGCGCTTGAGTTCATCCGCGCGGTCGGGCGCGGAGCGGCTCTCTCCAGTCATGTCTCTCCTGATGAAGCGGCCGTGTAGCGGCGGCCGTTACGTCGTCAAGTGGTTCGTTCAGCCGCCCCGACCGGAGTGGCGTGGAGGTGGCTAGCCACCATGGTTACAAAGGCCAAGGCTACAATGCCGAGCCCTATCAACTCCATGGGCCCCGGGAAAGCGCCGCGGAGTGGGACCGCGAGCGCGAGTTCCCAGACGAGTACCAAGGGGATCAGGGGCGCGACCAGCGCCAGGTCCGCCGCCTCGAGTGCGAGATCGAAGCAGGCCAGGATGAGGATGCTGAGCAAGCCAGTCGCGACGATCGCCAGCACGTCATCCGGCTGGAGCGGGGTCCAGACCAGGCCGACGACCAGACTCATCGGCAGGCCGGCGCCCAGCGCCGTATAGAGGAGGCTCGCGCTGAGGGACTCCTCGCGAAGCACACGCGAGAGCACGATGTATCCGGCAAAACTCGCTCCCATGCAGAGCGCCAGCATCGTGCCCCGGGCGTCGCCCGGGGTGGCGCGCAAGGCGAGCGCCGCTCCGAGTACGCCCAGCACGGTGGCCGTCCACGCGCGTAGCGGCGGCCGCTCCCGCAGCCACAGCGCGGACCCGGCGAGCACCATCAAGGGCATGGTCCAGAACATGGTCCAGATCCAGCGCGTGGAGGTGATGTCCACCGCGAGGATGTAGGCCGCGGGCATGCCGAACATGCAGAGACCGCGGAGTAGCTGCAGGGCGGGCCGCCGAGTCGCAAAGGCACGCACCCCCCGCGTAGGGAGCACCAGCACCAGGAGCAGGAGCAGGTGTGTGGCGTAGCGCAGCCACACCACCTGTGCGGCGTGATGCCCCCGAATGATCATCCCGCCGGTGGTCTCCTGCAGCGGCCAGAAGAGGGTCGCGGCCACAGTGAGCACAATCGCTTGGGTCCGCCGGTTTCCAGGTAGCCTCATCGGGTCAGTATCCGATCTGGTCGAGTTCCTCGAGTAGCGCCGAGGAGAGCTCGTCCTCGGTGAGATGTGCGAGGTCCTCTGCGGGGATGGGCTGCGCCGACCGCGGCGGCGACGGCTCGTGCGGCTCATCGCCGGGGATTCTGAGCTCGTTGGGCGGGTGACGGCCCATAGCCTCCAGGGTGGGATGCTCGCAGGCGGAGGTGGATGGCAACTGGATCCCCAGTGCCCCGCCGACGCGATTGCTGAGCTCCACCGCCATCAGCGAATCCATCCCCAAATCAGTGAGCCCCTGCTCATGCGCCAAGGTGCGGGAGGGGTCGAGTCCCAGGATGCGGACGACCTCATCGGCCACCAGCTTCTTGATCAGCGCCGACCGCTCAGGCGCTGGGGCTGCGTGGAGCAGAGACGGCCAATCGTGGTCAGGCGCCGCGGCCGCCTGTGGTGCCGTGGTTTGCACCATCGCGTAGAACGGCAGGACCTCACCGGATCCGGAGCGTGAGGGAAAGCGAGCCCAGTCCACCGCGATCACCACCGGGTGTACAATCTCCTCGCGGACCACGCGCCGAAGTGCAGCGGTTCCGGCCTCGGGGTCGATCGCCTGGAGCCCCTGGGCCGACCAGTCCAGTCCCGTGCGGGCGGCCATACCCACCTCCGCCCAGGGGCCCCACGCCACCGACACGGCCGGGCGTCCCTGGCTGCGGCGTAGCTGGGCAAGGCCATCCAGAAAGGCGTTGGCCGCCGCGTAGTTCGCCTGGCCGGGCGAGCCGAGCAGTCCCGCCCCCGCGGAGAAGAGGACGAAGGAGCGGAGCGGCAGGTCGGCGGTCGCCAAGTGGAGGTTCCAGGCTCCGGCCGCTTTCGGAGCGAGCACCGTCTCGAACCCATGCCAGTTCTGCCGCGGCAGAACCGCGTCGGCCAGTACACCGGCCGCGTGG